>NZ_WKEE01000012.1:0-105776 GCF_021605635.1 Stenotrophomonas sp. PA-6-5C | reverse complement strand
TCTGTCTCGTGGGCTCGGAGATGTGTATAAGATGCAGGCGTACAACCGATCAGTAAATGATAGGCATTCGCATTTCGTTAAGCAAGCGTGACAGCCTCGGTCATCCACGCATGGCGCGGATCTGCTGGCCAGGCTCCGGAATCTCAGTCTAGAAACGGAACAACACCGTCGCCGCATGCAGCAGCAGGCCGATCAGGCCGCCCACCAACGTACCGTTGAAGCGGATGAACTGCAGGTCGCGGCCCACGCTCAGCTCCAGCTGCTCGACCAGGTGGCGCTCGTCCCAGCTCTTCACGGTCTGCGCGATGTGGGTGGTGACACCCTCGCGCAGGCGCCCGGTGAGGCGCTGTGCGCCTTCCAGCAGGTGCTGGTTCAACGCCTCGCGCAACGCCGGGTCCGATTGCAGGCTGTCGCCCAGCGAGGCCAGGCTGCGCTGCAGATGGCCGACCAGTGCCGAATCCTCGCGCTGCAGATCGCCGCGCAGGCTGGCGTGGATGCGCGACCACAGGCCCTGTACGTACTCCTGCAGGGCAGGGTGGTCGATCATTTCCTGCTTGAGCTGCTCGATGCGCTCGGCCAGTGCCGGGTCTTCGCGCAGGCGCTGCACGTAGTTGCCCAGCCACTGCTCGTAATCCTGGCGCAGCGGATGCTGCGGCTCGGCCAATACCTGCTGCAGTTCTTCCAGCACCGCCCGTGCCAGGCGTTCGGCAAGGCTGTCGCCGATCTCATCGATCGGCTTGACCCAGTTCACCGTGCTCGACAGCGTCGGCCATTCGCGCTGGATATAGCGCACGATCAGCTGCGAGGCGCGTTCCTTCACTTCCGGCTGCTCCAGCCAGCGCCCCAGACGTTGCAGGCCCTCGTCCAGCACCCGCTGGTGGCGGCCATCGGCGGTCAGCAGGGCCAGCAGCTCGCCGGCGGTGGCCGCTGCGTTCCACTGTCGCAGCTGCTGCACCACGAAGGCGTGCAGCTGCCGCCGCACCGCAGCTTCATCGAAGAAGTCCAGCGCCTGCAGTGCCCAGCCGCGGGCCATGTCGGCCAGCATCCGTGAACGCGCGGGATCGGCCAGCCAGCTGCCGAGGCGGCTGGCCGGGTCGAACACCTGCAGCTTGGCCAGCAGCACCGTCGGTTCCAGGAACTGGTCGCGCACGAACAGGGCCAGGCTGTCGCCGATGCGTTCCTTGCTGCGCGGAATGATCGCCGTATGCGGAATCGGCAGCCCCATCGGCCGCCGGAACAGGGCGACCACCGCGAACCAGTCCGCGAGTGCGCCGACCGCGGCCGCCTCGCAGAAGGCCGAGACCCAGGCCCAGATACCGCGCTCACCCTGCCAGTGGCTGACCGCGAAGCCGGCCAGCATCAACAGCAACAGGCCAAGGGCGAGGGCTTTCAGGCGCCGCAGCTGAGCGCGGCGCGGATCGATGGCAGGCGTCATGCCTGAAGTCTACCCGCAGGCCGGTGACGCCTACCTGTAGAGCCGAGCCCATGCTCGGCTGCTCTTTGCCGCGCGCAAGGCAGCCGAGCATGGGCTCGGCTCTACAGCGGCGTGACGCGATCGGTTACAGCGCTTCCAGCTGCTTGCGCAGGTGGGCCAGCTGTGCGCGCAGGGTGTCGTTCTCGCGGGTCAGGGCAACCACGCGGCGGCGCAGGGCCGGGGCATCCTCGCCAAGCTGCTCCAGCGCAGCCAGCACCTCGGCATCGCGGCTGGCGATCTCATCCTCGTTGGCTTCTTCGAAGTCCATTTCCGGCGACTCCGTTTCCGGCTTCGGCGCGCGCGGCTTGCGCTTGGACTCGCGCACACGCTTTGCAGCCTGCTTCAGTTCATCCTTGCCACCGGCGGCAGCGGCGCGCTGCTCTTCTTCCGGGAGGTCAGCCACGGCAGCAGCGGCGCTGATCGAGATCATGCCGGCCTTCACCGCTTCCACCACCTCGGCCGCGGCCTGGGCGTGGATGCGCTCGATCATGCCGACCTGGCTGGTGCTCAGCTTCGCTTCGCGGGCCAGTTCGGCGCGGCTGATCTTCGGTGCCGGTTCCCACGGCGGGCTGTCTTCGCCGGCCTCGTCGGCAGGCTCGGCGGTGCCATCGCTTTCGCGCTGCAGCTGCGCCTGCTCGACCTGCTTGCGCGCGGACAGGATGTCGCGCTTGCGCAGGGCCAATACGCCGCGCTGGAAATCGGAGACGCTGCGCCGGCCCAGGTGCTGCTCGATCATCCACAGGTGCACGTCTTCCATGCTCTGGAAGCGGGTGTTCTGCACGGTGTTGAACGGCAGGCCATGCTTCTGGCAGATGCCGTAACGGTTGTGTCCATCCACCAGCACCTCGCCCCACAGCACCAGCGCATCGCGGCAGCCTTCCGCAAGGATGCTGCGCTCCAGCGCCTCGTGTTCGTCCGCGGTGAGCGGGTCGATGTAGGCCTTGAGTTCTTCTTTGACGACGATGTTCATGGGCACGGCAACGGGCAGGAGCGGAACCGACCATTGTACCCGCTCGCCACCGCCGTCCCGGCCTCAGGCGGTGGCCCGGATCATCTCGTCCAGGGTGCCGGTGATCAGGTCGATCTGTGCCTTGTCCACGATCAGCGGCGGTGACAACGCGATGATGTCGCCGGTACAGCGCACCAGCAGGCGCCCGTCGTGGAAGCAGCGGCGGAACACCTCGTAGCCACGGCTGCCCGGGGCGTCCTTGCGCGGCGCCAGCTCCACCGCACCGACCAGGCCGAAGTTGCGGATGTCGATCACGTTGGGCAGCCCCTGCAGGGCATGCAGGCGCTCCTGCCAGTACTCGCCCAGCTCGATCGCGCGCTCGAACAGGCGTTCCTCGGCGTAGACGTCCAGCGTGGCCAGCGCCGCCGCGCATGCCAACGGGTGGCCCGAATAGGTATAGCCATGGAACAGCTCGATGGCCTGTGGCGGACCCTGCATGAAGCTGGCATGCACGCTGTCGCCGACCAGTACGCCACCCAGCGGCACCGCGCCGTTGCTGGCGCCCTTGGCGAAGGTCAGCAGGTCCGGGGTGACCCCGAAACGCTGTGCGGCGAACGCCATGCCGACCCGGCCGAACCCGGTGATGACTTCATCGAACACCAGCAGGATGCCGTGCTGGTCGCAGATCTCGCGCAGGCGCTGCAGATACCCGGGTGCCGGCAGGATCACACCCGCCGATCCAGCGATGGGCTCGACGAACACGGCGGCAATGGTGGAGGGATCGTGCAGGGCGATCAGCCGATCCAGATCATCCGCCAGTTCGGCGCCCTGGCGCGGGAGGCCCTTGCTGAAGGCATTGCGTGACAGGTCCAGCGTATGCCGCAGGTAGTCCACGCCGCCCAGCTGCAGGCCGAACTGGCGGCGGTTGTTGGGCAGCCCGCCCAAGGCCATGCCGCCGAAGCCGACCCCGTGGTAGGCCTTCTCGCGGCTGATGAAACGCGTGCGTTGGCCTTCGCCACGCAGGCGGTGGTGGGCCAGCACGATCTTCATCGCCGAATCCACTGCCTCCGAGCCCGAGCTGGTGAAGAACACGTGGTTGAGCCCCGCCGGGGCCAGCGCCGCCAGTCGCTGCGCCAGGGCGAAGGCCGGCGGCGAACCCATCTGGAAGGCGGGCGAGTAATCGAGCGTGGCGGCCTGCTCGGCGATCGCGTCGACGATGCGCCGGCGCGCGTGCCCTGCATTGCAGCACCACAGGCCCGCCGTGCCATCAAGGATGGCGCGTCCATCCACGTCCTCGTAGTGCATGCCCTCGGCGCGCACCAGCATGCGCGGCGCGCCCTTGTACTGGCGGTTGGCAGTGAACGGCATCCAGTACGCGTCCAGTGAATCGGGGCGCTGGGTGGCCAGGTCGTGCAGGTCGCTTGCAGGGGTTTTCATTCCGGCTCCGTCGGGTCCGATGGTTGTGACTCTAGCGCAGCCGCGTCACGGTTCTGTCGCCAGGCATGGCCCGGCGCTACCGGGATATGGATATGCACGTCACGGCCCGGTAGCGGCCGCGTCGGTATAACGGCGGACAGTCGATACGCGGAGGACCCCATGACTCACTTCCCCGACCGCAGCCACTGGCAGGCCCTGTACAGCCGCCTGGCGATTCCCGGGCAAGCGTTCATCGATGGCCGCTACGTAGATGCCGCCAGCGGCGCGCGCTTTGACTGCATCAGCCCGATCGACGGGCGCGTACTGGGCGCGGTGGCCGACTGTGATGCGCAGGACGTGGAGCGTGCGGTGGCCTCGGCGCGCCGCGCGTTCGAGGCAGGCCACTGGTCGCAGGCCAGCCCTGCCCATCGCAAGCGCGCGCTGCTGGCGCTGGCCATGCTGGTGGAGACGCACGCCGATGAGCTGGCCCTGCTGGAAACGCTGGACATGGGCAAGCCGATCCGCGATGCGCGTCGCATCGATCTGCCCGGCGTGGTGCGCTGCCTGACCTGGACCGCCGAGGCGGTGGACAAGCTGTACGGTGAAATCGCGCCGACCGGCCCGCACGAGCTGGGCCTGGTGACACGCGAGGCCGCGGGCGTGGTGGCGGCCATCGTGCCGTGGAATTTTCCGCTGCTGATGGCCTGCTGGAAGATCGCGCCGGCCTTGGCGATGGGAAATTCGGTGGTGCTCAAGCCCTCCGAGCGCTCGCCGCTGAGTGCGTTGCGGCTGGCCGCACTGGCGGCCGAAGCGGGATTGCCCGAGGGCGTACTGAACGTGCTGCCGGGCCACGGTTCACGCGTGGGTGAGCCGCTCGCCCTGCACATGGACGTGGACGTGCTGGCCTTCACCGGCTCCACCGCGACCGGCGCGAAGCTGCTGGAGTACGCCGGTCGTTCCAACCTCAAGCGGGTCTGGCTGGAATGCGGTGGCAAGAGCCCGCACGTGGTGTTCGCCGATGCGCCGGACCTGGATGCGGCGGCCAAGGGCGTGGCGCAGGGCATCTTCTTCAACCAGGGGGAGGTCTGCACGGCCGGTTCGCGGTTGCTGGTGCAGCGTTCGATCCGCGATGACTTCGTGCACCAGGTGATCGCCTACGGCCAGCGCATGCAGCCACGCCATCCGCTGGAGGCGGATGCACCGATGGGGGCGCTGGTCGATGCCGCGCATGTGGACAAAGTACTGGCCGACATCGCCCGCGCCGAAGCCGATGGCGCGCGGCTGCTGCTGGGCGGCCAGCGTGCCGAGGTGGAGGCGGGCGGTTGCTATGTGCAGCCGACGGTGTTCGACCAGGTGCGGCCGGAGCAGGCGCTGGCCCGCGAGGAAGTGTTCGGCCCGGTGCTGGCGGTGCTTGGCTTCGACGACGAAGCCGAGGCCGTGCGCGTGGCCAACGACAGCCGCTACGGGCTGGCCGCCGGCCTGTGGACGCGGGATCTCGGTCGCGCCCATCGCGTGGCGCGCCAGCTGCGTGCGGGCAGCGTGTGGGTGAACGGCTGGGACGGCGGTGACATGACGGCGCCGTTCGGTGGCTATAAGCAGTCAGGCAATGGGCGTGATAAATCGCTGCATGCCTTCGACAAGTACAGCGAGATGAAGGCCACCTGGATCCAGCTGTAACGACGTGCTCTTTTGTAGAGCCGAGCCCATGCTCGGCTGCTTCTGGTATACGCCAACCTTGGTTGGCGCCGGGCAGATTCATCCACGCATGGCGTGGATCTACTGTAGAGGCGGCATGTGGGGTTCATCCACGCAGAATGAATTCGTTGGCGTCGGTGTCGCCTGAAACCATTGCCCCGGCGGGGCGGCCAAGCGTGGCAGAATCGGTCGATCCGCCGTTACCCGCCTTGCCGATGTCGACGATCACCGCTGCCGCGCCACCCGTGAATTCTCCCCGCCGTGTCCTGCTGGCCAGCCTGATCGGCACCACCATCGAGTTCTTCGACTTCTACATCTACGCCACCGCCGCGGTGCTGGTGTTCCCCCACCTGTTCTTCCCGGAAAGCAGTGACCAGGCCGCATTGCTGCAGTCGCTGGCGACCTTCGCGGTGGCCTTCATCGCACGCCCGGTCGGCTCGGCGGTGTTCGGCCACTTCGGTGACCGCATCGGCCGCAAGGCCACCCTGGTGGCCGCGCTGCTGACCATGGGCCTGTCCACGGTCGCCATCGGCCTGCTGCCGACCCACGCGCAGATCGGCCTGTGGGCGCCGGCGCTGCTGGCCCTGTGCCGCTTCGGCCAGGGTCTGGGCCTGGGAGGCGAGTGGGGTGGGGCGGTGCTGCTGGCCACCGAAAACGCACCGCCGGGCAAGCGCGCCTGGTACGGCATGTTCCCGCAGTTGGGTGCACCGATCGGTTTCCTGCTTTCGGCAGGCATCTTCCTGCTGCTCGGCCGCTGCCTGGGCCAGGACGATTTCCTGCAATGGGGCTGGCGCATTCCGTTCGTTGCCAGTGCGCTGCTGGTTGGCCTGGGCCTGTGGGTGCGCCTGAACATCCACGAGACGCCGGATTTCAAGCGTGCGCTGGAGCGCAAGGCGCCGGTACGCCTGCCGATGTGGACCGTGCTGCGCGACCATCCGCTGCCGATGCTGCTGGGCACGCTGGGTGCGTTCGCCACCTTCGTGCTGTTCTACCTGATGACGGTGTTCAGCCTCGGCCACGGCACCGCCGTGCTCGGCTACAGCCGCGAGCAGTTCCTGCTGATGCAGATGGTGGCGATGCTGTTCTTCGCCGCCGGCATCCCGCTGTCGGCACGTTACGGCGACCGCTGGGGCACCCGCCGCACGATGGCCATCGCCAGTCTGCTGATCATCGGCTTCGGCGTGCTGTTCGCACCGCTGTTCCAGCCCGGCAGCCCGTGGCTGGTGCTGACGTTCCTGTGCCTGGGACTGTTCCTGATGGGGCTGACTTACGGCCCCTGCGGCACCTTCCTGGCCGAGATCTACCCGGTGGAGGTGCGCTACACCGGTGCCTCGCTGTCGTTCAACCTGGCGGGCATTCTTGGCGCAGCCCCGGCGCCATACCTGGCTACCTGGCTGGCCGAGCGCTACGGGCTGGTCGCGGTCGGCTACTACCTGTGCCTGACTGCGGTGGTCACGTTGTGTGCGCTGCTGGCGTTGCAGCGCCGCCAGCACTGATCAGCCGAAGAAGCGCTTGAGCGTGCGGCCCAGCCAGCCGCCGCTCTGGTGCTCGCGGGCGAACTGGTTCAGATGCTGCTTGACCTGTTCGGCATAGGCCTGGTCGTCGCCGCGGATGTGGTTGAACAACCAGCGCGAGAGCATGGTGCGCAGCTCGTCGCTGATGTCCTCACCGGCCTGGAAGCGCATGCGGTATTCCGATACCCGCTTGATGAAGACCTCATGCACGCGCTTGTGCGCGGCGCAGAACGGATAGCCCGCTTCTTCCATCAGCTCTTCTTCGAATGCGAAGTGGGACATGGTGTAGTCCACCACCTCGTCGATCACTTCGCCTACCGCCGCGCGCTGCAGGCTGGTCTGTGCCACGTGCAGGTGGTTGAGCATCTCGATGATGCGGCGGTGTTGTTGATCGATCACATCGATGCCGATGTTCAGATCGTCCTGCCAGACCAGTAGTGCCATCCCCGGCTCCCCTTCATGCGTATGTCGGGGCCGACTGTAGAGCCGCCGCGCCGGGGCGGCGTTGATCTGGATCAAGGCATGCCGGTCAGGACAGCGCAGCCTCGCGCGGGCGTAGCGGGCTGGCCACGGTTGTGCAGCTGACCCGGTTGCGGCCTCCAGCCTTGGCCAGGTACAGCTGGCGATCGGCCTCGGAAATCAGCCGGTGCAGCGCATCGCGCTGCGGCCGCAGGCAGCACAGGCCGATGCTGACCGTCATGCGCAGGGTGGCGCTGCCGATGTCCACTTCCAGCGCGGCGATGCGCTGGCGCAGCTCCTCGAAATAGAGCAGCGCTTCGTCCTGTTCCATGTCCGGCACCAGCAGGCAGAATTCCTCGCCGCCGAAGCGCGCGATCAGGTCCTGGCTGCGCGCGTGGTCGCCGACGGCACGGGCTACCGCACGCAGCGCATCGTCACCGGCTTCGTGGCCGTGGGTGTCGTTGATGTGCTTGAAATGATCGATGTCGATCATCGCCACCGCCACGCACTGGCCGTGCAGCTGCAGCTGCGGCAGCTGGCGCTGGCTCTGTTCCAGGAAGCAGCGGCGGTTGGGCAGGCCGGTGAGGAAATCGCGGGTGGCCAGGTCCTGCAGCGTGCCGATCAGCTCCAGCTGGTCCACATTCTGCGACACACGGCAGAAGAACTCTTCGCGCGAGAAGGGCTTGCGCAGGAAGTCATTGGCGCCGTTCTTCAGGAAGCGCGGGATCAACGACGCATCGGTATTGCCGGAAATACCGATCACCGCCACCTTGTCGCGCGAACGCAGGGTGCGCAGGCGGCGGGTGAACTCCACGCCCTGCATGCCCGGCATTTCCTGGTCGACCACGGCCAAGCGGATCGCCGGGTGCGCCTCGATCGCCGCCAGGCCTTCGCTGCCATCAGCTGCTTCGTACACCTCGTGACCGTACATGCGCAGCAGGGCGGCGGCATAGCCACGCGCGGACGGCGAGTCGTCCACCACCAGCGCGGCGATGCGCCGGTTGCGTTCCAGGCGCTGCACCAGCCAGACCAGATAGTCGATGCTGCCCGGGGTGTTCTTCAGCACGTAGTCGATGATCTGCTGCTGCAGCACGCGCTTGCGCAGGTCCTCGTCGTACACACCGCTGACCACCACGGTGGGCAGGTTGCGCTTGAGGAAGAACTCGACCACGGCGTCGCGGTCACCATCGGCCAGCACCAGCCCGGTCAGGACCAGGAACCAGCCGTCCTCGGTGCTGAGCAGCCGGTCGGCCTCGGCCAGCGAGCTGGCCACCACCACCGGCAGCTCCAGGCGTTGCTCGATTGCCTCGCGCAGCATGCCGGTGAACGCGCGCGAGTTTTCCACCAGCAGGATCCGCTGAGGCAGGGGATCGGTCAGGTCGCCATCCAGAGCGGCCTGCGACAGGACGGGCATGATGCGGTGGCTCATGTGGGAAAGTCTTGGCACGGATAGCGGCGGTTTCGGGTGTAACTTTAGCCGGGCAGGGGTGCTTGGCCCGACGGACGACGGTTCAGGCCGGCTGTATGATCGCCGATTGAAGCTGCGTGTAGGGTTCGTGCAGCACCAGACGAAGCCGGTTGCTGCGGCAATGCACCGAGCCACCATAGGCCATTATCCGACCGGCCAGACGTTCGACGGCCTGCTGGGTTGTCCGGGTCGACAGCACGCAGCGCCGGTCGAGCAGCGAGACCACTACCACGATGCCACGGCGACTGCCTGAGTTGCCGCACCGGGCCGCTACGCAGACCTGCCCGGATTCCAGTTCCAGCAGCAGCGACACCGCCTCGATCAGGGTGCGGTAGATGGCCAACTGCAGATCCACGGTCAGCAGGCAAGGGTTGCCCGCTAGTCTGGGCGGAGTCACGCGGTGCGTGTTGCTCCAGTTTTTGCATGCACCGCCGGCCTGCAGCGCGACATACAGCCCGACCTGCTCCAGCCCAGTGGGATAGACCAGGCTGGCCTGTTCACGGAACAGCCGTGAATGCACGGACGACGCATGTTGCAGGCTGTTTGCCACCGCATGGTGGCCTTGGGAGTTGAGCCAGTTGATCATCTCGTCGAGTGAACTGTCCATGCCCTCGCTCAGATGCTTGAGGTGGATGGCTCGTTCACGCAGCTCACGCTCGCTGGTCTGGTGGGAGCTGCGCGCCAAGCGCAACGTGGTTTCCTCTGCCAGACCGCGGGATCTTGCGCGCTGATGGTGATAGCTGATGCTCGATCCCAGTGCGAGCAGAGCGACGCTCATCACAGCCATGTTCTGTTGGGTAGCGAACGTGCCCAGGTCGAATGAGGATGGCAGACCGGTGCTGGGCGTTGCACCGTGCAGGGGGAGGTTCAACAACGGAATCGCGAGGGCCGCGCCGCGCCACCCATGCATGAAGGTCAGGGCGATGGCGGGCAGGGCGGCCAGCAGCACCATATGCGTCCGCGTCGTGTGGGCGCCGGCGCTTGTCAATTGCATGCACAGGCCCAGCACCAGCATCACCAGGATCGCCGAGGCGGTAGGGGCGACAAAGCGGTCGGTCCAACCGGGATCAGCGCGCCGTCGCGACCAGAGGAATGCCAACGGCACCAAGGTGATGATGGCGGCAAAGTGACCAAAGATCGTACGGTCGACCGCGTCCAGCAGATTGCTCGGCGGTGGGTTCGACCAAAGAACATATGAAATACCCAGGTTGAGACCTGGGACAGACAGTGCCGTGCAGAAGGACAACGACAGCAGCCAGAGACCGGTGGCTGCTTCGGACGGCATTCTCCTCCGATGCAGGTAGACCACCAGCATCGCCATCGGCATCAGCAGCGTCGAAGCCAGGATGACCCAATCCAGGCCATAGGTGTCGATCATGGGGATGCGCAGCGTTGCGAAGTACGCATACTCGCCCAGCAGCAGGTAGGGCCACAGGCGGGCAGGGACGATCAGCAGCGCCGCAACCCGGATACCCGCCGGCAGGAAGAACTGATCCAGCGAGAACTGGCGCGAGGCGAGGCAGCTCAAGGCATAGACGACCGCGAGCGCGATTCCGACGGGTCGGATCCGGAAGCTCAGTTCAATTGATTCTTTGAATCGGTCCAAGCCCGCGCCTCTCGTCTCCCGGCCTCTGATGGCTGGCCACTTCCCAGACACTATCGATAGTTGTAGATGGGTGCAATCGAGGTGTCTGGCCTCCCTCTGGACTCGTGGAAAGCGACTATGAAGATCCTGATTCTGGAACGACTGAAGTCTATCGCTCGATGTCCGGGGTAAGACTGCATGTGGCGCTGATGTAATCTCGATCACCGCCCCCTGTGAGTGCACCCGAATTTTCTTCCGGCAGGACGCGTTGCGACAGTGTGTCTCCGTGGTCGCTGTCGATAGCGGCCTGCAGCAAGGCTGGCATGGGACGCTGCCTCGGTTGCGGAGGTCCGGGGCGGATACTGGCGGTTTCGGACGTGCCTTCAGAGGGCATGAGTTTGCATCGATCCAACGGGCTATGTCCGGTAATCGCTATGGCGTGCGCCCGGTCATGAAGCATGATGCTGCCAGGCGTGGCGCGGGTTGGGTCTTGCTGGTCAATCGAGAGTTTCAAGTTGTCAAGCGCCCTGCAAGGAGCAATTTTCCCCTTGCAGTATGCTGATGGGATTAGCGGTAGCATCCTTCATGATGCGTATTGCATCCAACCTGGAGGTTAGTGTGAAGAGTTTCCGAATTCATGCGTTTGCTGGTGCATTGATGCTGGTGCCGTTGTCCGTTTTTGGTCTCGCTCCGGGTGATGACCATGGAGTCAAGATGGCTGCCCGAGGACTCGGTCAGTCGATTCCGCTGGCAGAAAATCTGAGCGTGGATCCCGGTTGGTTGGTCTATGGATTCGAGCGCGATGGCATGGATTATTTCCAGGTAAACGATCTCGCGGGACGCGTGCACATCGTGATCGGCAATGCTGCCGGCACGTTCTGGGTGCTGCCGGCAGGTGACCCGTCCGCGAAGGTGTCATTGCCGGAGCAGCGCCTGCGTGTTCCCGCCAAGGCCGCCAGAACGGTTGTCTATCGAGCGCCTGCATTCACGCTTGTCAGATACGCAAGCGGTGCTGATGTGCAGTGGGCGGTCGAAGTACCTTGATTCTGCCGGTCGCCGGGATATCGGCGAGCGAGCTTCAGTATCAGATCGCCTGGGCACCCGGTGCTCGCCGGGTGCCCATGACACCATGGGCCAGCATAATGCGCGGCATGCGTACGCCATCCCACTAGCTTTGGCCCGATCTGGTCGCTTGACTGTGAAATGCACTACTGCAGCGCAGAGGGCGCGGGACAGCTGTACCGCGATGGTGCACTGGGCACTGCCTCAAGTTTGGTTTCGCGGTCGAGGAACAGAATCCTGACCCGGCTGCGACAGCAGTCAACGGTCCCGTCATAGGCGAGGGTCCGCCCGGTCAGTCGCTCGAACGCTGCCATGGTTGTCTTCTGGGAAAGGCTGCCACGCGGATCCAGTAGTGACACGACCATGAGGATTCCGCGCCTGGTGCCTAACCTGCCGCATCGGGCACGAATGCAAATCTGACCGCCTTCATGCCTGAGAAGAATGGAGACCGCATCAATCAGTGTCCGGTAAGCAGCCAGCTGCAGTTCCACGCTCAGGTTGCAGGGATCGCCTTTCAGGTCCGGACGAAGAACGCGCTCCGTCAGCTTCCATGATTCACGGATGCCACCGGCCTGCAATGCCACGTAAAGCCCAAGGTGCTCCAAGCCTGCGGGATACACCATGCTTGTCTGTTCGCGAAACAGCCGCGAGTGGACATTCGAAGTATGCAGAAGACTGCTGGCCACTGCGTGATGTCCTTGTGTCCTGAGCCAGTCGGCCAGTTCAACCAGCGACGTATCGATGCCGTCGCCGAGCTTGCGAAGATGGAGGGCACGTTCACGCAGCTCCATCTCGCTGGCCAATTGCGAGCTCCTCGCCAGATGGATTGCGTCCCTTTCTCCCATCTCTCGCAGTCTATAACGGTGGTAGAAGTGGGTAATGCGGGACCCGAGCAGTAGCAACACGATGCCGCTGATCGCCATGATCTGCTGAGTGATGAAAGCAGCTGGATCGAATGCGGTTGGATGGGTGTTGGGCGTGGTCAGACCGATGACCATATTGAGCGCCGGAACTGCAAGGGCAGCACCCTTCCAGCCGTATAGGCAGGTAAGCCCAGCCGCTGGGAGTGCCAACAGCAACAGGAGCGTTGCCTTCAATGCGATCCATTCTGCGGGCAGTTGAGTCGCTGCTATACCGATCAGCAGCATCAATGAAAGTGCTACCAGCATCGGGGCTTTTCGTAGAGCGTGCCACTGCTGCTCCACGTCCTGTCGCGCCCACAGCATGGCGATGGGGGCCACCGTCAGAATGCCGATGAAGTCACCCACACTGTAGCGCGCTGCATTGGTCAGGAATGGCGTGGAAGGGGGTGTTGGCCAAAGCAGATGGGAAAAGCTCAGGTTGAGCAGAGTAATAAGGACACTTGATGCGGCGGCAATCAGCAAAAGGCCGATCGTCTGCGACTCTGCCATCAGCCGCCGTTGCAGCTTCACAATCAGCATCACTGCTGGCATGAGGAACGCGGAGGCAACAATGACCCACGTCAGGCCGTACTTCTCGATCATCGGCACGCGGGACTGTGCAAAGTACGCATATTCGCCCAACAGCAGGTACGGCCACAGGCGCGGCGGGCACAACAGCACGGCTGCCACCCGGATGCCGGCTGGCAAATAGAACTGATCCAGCGACAACTGCCGGGTTGCCCAATAGGCAACTGCATAAAGCAAGGCCAGCATCAGGCCAGCCGGACGAATTCGCACCTTCAGCAACAATCCTTCTTTCCACCAGTCCAATCGCACGTCCCCTTCTCCTACGTGTCCCCTGTCAGCATCCATTCGCCGCGGGGCCCGGTTTTTCAGGACGGTATCGGTCTGCGAACGATTATGCAATTGCGCAGCTGCGCATTTAGGAACTTGACGAACCATCGATCACAGATGTCACGTGAAAATCTGTGACGCGTGCAGCATGATCAGCGCTGCGGTGCGTTTGTCATAACGTTCAATACAGGCGGAGATGCAGAATCTTCACCACAACGCATCCCGCAGCTTGTACCACGACATCGCCGCCACCAGCAGCGGTGTGCGCAGCAGGCGCCCGCCGGGGAAGGGCGCATGCTGCAGGCGCTGGAACACGTCCAGGCGCTCGCTCTGGCCTGAAATCGCCGCGGCAATGACTTCGCCGGCCAGCCCGGCCGCTGCCACGCCGTGGCCGGAGAAACCCTGCGCGAAGTACAGATTTCCATCCAGCCTGCCCCAGTGCGGGGCGCGGTTGCGGGTGATATCCACATAACCACCCCAGACCTGCTGCAGCGGAATGTCGGCCAATTGCGGGAACACCTGGTGCATGCGCCGCTGCATCACCCGGTGCAGGCCGGGCGGGGGCAGCGCGGAATAGCTGGCACGGCCGCCGAACAGCAGGCGGTGGTCATGGCTGAGCCGGAAATAGTCCAGCGCCCAAGCGGTATCGGAGACCGCCATGCTGTTGCCGATCAGGGCCTGCGCGCGCTCGGCACCCAGCGGCGCGCTGGCGCCGATATACGTACCGACCGGCATGATGCGCCGTTCCAGCTCAGGCACCAGCCCCTGCATCAGGGCGTTGCCGGCCACCACCAGCTGCGGCGCGCGCACGCTGCCGTGGTCGGTATGCAGCACCGCATGTGCGCCACGTTGAATGCGCGTCACCGGCGATGCTTCGTGGATCACCACTCCGGCTGCACGTGCGGCATCGGCCAGCCCGCGGGCGTAGGCCAGCGGATGCAGGTGCGCGCTGAGCGGGTCGAACATCGCCGCGCGGTAGCGCGGGCTGTCCAGCTGCGCGCGCAGGGTATCGCGCGGCCACCACTGCATCGGGTAGTCGTAGTGCTGCTGCAGATGCTCACAGTTGGCGCGCAGGTCCTGTTCGTGGCGTGCGCGGATGGCGACGCTGGCGTGGCCCTGCACCCAATGGCAATCGATGCCATGCCGGTCGATGCGCGCGCGCATCGTCTGTACCGCTTCGCGCGACCATTCGAACAGGTGGCGTGCATCCTCACGGCCAAGCTGGCGTTCCAGCTCGTCGACCTCACAGCCGTAGCCGACCAGTGCCTGGCCGCCATTGCGGCCAGAGGCTCCCCAGCCGATCCGCTGCGCTTCCAGCACCACCACGCGCTGGCCGCGCCGGGCCAGTTCCAGTGCGGCGGTGAGGCCGGTGTAACCGGCGCCCAGTACCGCGACATCGGCCTGCAGCTCACCGCGCAGTGGCGGCAACGCGGGCGGTTCGGGCAGGCTGCTGGCGTACCAGCTGGGCGGGAAGGCGGCGCTCACCGGCGGCCTCGCAGAAGCGGGAAAGGGCGTCGGAGCGGGGGAGGACGGTCGGGCTTCACGCCGATAGTCTGGCCCAAGCGGAGCGCCCGTGGTGTGACGGCAGCGGCTTGCCGTTGCTAGTGCCGGGCGGGTAACGTGATTGCACGCCAAGGAGTTTTCCCATGCGCCGCCTGCCCTGGGTGGGCCTGCCCACCGACAGCACCGTGCTCGGCCATCATCGTTTCGCGGTGGCCGGGGAAAAGTATGTGCGTGCCTTGGTTGACGCTGCGCAGGCAACACCACTGGTGCTGCCGAGCCTGCAGCCGCCGCTGCCGGCAAGCGACTGGTTGCAGGGCCTGGATGGCCTGCTGTTGACCGGAGCGGTCAGCAACATCGAGCCACAGCACTACGAAGGGGGCCGCAGCTGGGAGGGCAATCTGCACGATACGGCCCGCGATGCCACGGCGTTCGCCCTGCTGCATGAGGCGCTGGCGATGGATCTGCCGGTGCTGGCGATCTGCCGCGGCTTCCAGGAATTGAATGTGACGCTCGGCGGCACGCTTCATCCGCAGGTGCATGCAGTGCCTGGCCTGAGCGACCATCGCGAAGACCCGCAGGCGCCGGTGGAGGTCCAGTATGGGCCGGCCCATGCGATCACCGTGGCCGATGGTGGTTGGCTGGCACAGTGGTCTGCCGGCGATCGGGTGCAGGTCAATTCGGTACACGGCCAGGGCATCGCGAGGTTGGCCGAAGGCCTGCAGATCGAGGCCTGGGCCGATGATGGCCTGGTTGAAGCGGCACGCAGCCAGCACCATCGATTCGTGCTCGGCGTACAGTGGCACCCGGAGTGGCGGGTCATGCAGACGCCGTTCTATCACGCTATTTTCCGTGCGTTCGGCCAAGCTTGCCGGCAGCACCAACAGAATCGACTGGAATCCCCATGAGTTCGCGAACGCGCCCGCGCAAGACGGCTACGCCCACGCCACCGCAGGAAAGCAGCCTGCTGCGCTGGCTGAAGGAGCGGCGCATCACCGAGGTCGAATGCCTGGTTCCGGACATCACCGGCAATGCGCGCGGCAAGATCATCCCGGCCGACAAGTTCTCGCATGATTACGGCACGCGCCTGCCGGAGGGCATCTTCGCGACCACGGTCACCGGCGAATTCCCGGACGATTACTACGACCTGACCTCGCCGTCGGACTCGGACATGATCCTGCGCCCCGACCCGGACACCGTGCGCATGGTGCCGTGGGCGACCGACCCGACCGCGCAGGTCATCCACGACTGCTATACCAAGAACGGCGAGCCACACGAGCTGGCGCCGCGCAACGTGCTGCGCCGGGTGCTGGATGCCTACACCGAGCTCGGACTGCGGCCGGTGGTCGCGCCCGAGCTGGAGTTCTTCCTGGTGCAGAAGAACACCGATCCGGATTTTCCTCTGCTGCCCCCGGCTGGCCGCTCGGGCCGCCCGGAAACGGCGCGGCAGTCGTACTCGATCGATGCGGTCAACGAGTTCGATCCGATCCTCGACCTGATGTACGACTACTGCGATGCGATGAAGCTGGACGTGGACACGCTGATCCACGAATCCGGCGCGGCGCAGCTGGAAGTCAACTTCACCCACGCCAACGCGATGGACCTGGCCGACCAGGTGTTCCTGTTCAAGCGCACCATGCGTGAGTCGGCGATGCGCCACGGGGTGTATGCCACCTTCCTGGCCAAGCCGATGGAGAACGAGCCGGGCAGTGCGATGCACATCCACCAGAGCCTGCTGCGCATCAGCGATGGCCAGAACGTGTTCACCGGCGAGCACGGCGGTGAGGATTTCAGCCCGCTGTTCGCCCACTACCTGGCCGGCCTGCAGAAGTATGTGCCGATGGCCATGGCGTTCTTCGCGCCGAACGTGAATTCCTACCGGCGCCTGGTGTTCGGCGAAGTCTCGCCGAGCAACGTGCACTGGGGCTTCGACAACCGCACCTGCGGCCTGCGGGTGCCGCTGGATACGCCGGAGAACATGCGGGTGGAAAGCCGCTTCGCCGGTTCCGATGCCAACCCTTACCTGGCGATGGCCGCGACCCTGGCCTGTGGCCTGCTCGGCATCCGCGAGCGCCTCGCGCCGGATGCACCAGTGACCGGCAGCGCCAAGGAGCTGGGCTACGACCTGCCGCGTTCGCTGGGTGAAGCGCTGGACGGGCTGGAACAGTGCAGCGAGCTGCAGGCATTGCTGGGCGAGCGTTTCTGCCGCGCCTACATCTCGGTCAAGCGCAAGGAATACGAGACCTTCTTCCGCGTGATCAGTTCGTGGGAGCGCGAGTTCCTGCTGCTGAACGTGTGAAGGCCGCGAATAGAAAAATCCGTCGCCGGCGGGTAGGCTGGCACCCGTCGCCGGCCCGGCCGGCCCCCCTTTCCGCATTCTGGAGCACCCGATGAAGCTGCGTATCCTCACGCTCGGCCTGGCCTCCGCCATGCTTTCCGCCTGTGGCGGCGGCAACGGCGGCGGACAGGACAGCCAGGTCCTGAACGTCTACAACTACAGCGACTACATCGCCGACGACACCATCCCGAACTTCGAGAAGCAGAGCGGGATCAAGGTCACCTACGATGTGTTCGACAGTGACGAGATGGTCGAGACCAAGCTGCTGGCCGGCAACAGCGGCTATGACGTGGTGGTGCCGACGCTGAACTTCTTCGGTCGGCAGATCCAGGCCGGTGTGTTCCTGCCGCTGGACAAGTCGAAGATCCCGAACCTGGCCAACCTCGACCCGGCGGTGATGAAGCGTATCGCCACCCAGGATCCGGGCAACCAGTACGGCGTGCCGTACATGATCGGCACCACCGGCATCGGCTACAACGTGGACATGCTGAAGGAGCGTTTCGGTGGCAGCGCCGACATCGCCAACAGCTGGGACCTGGTGTTCAAGCCGGAAAACATCAGCAAGATGAAGGACTGCGGCGTGACCATCCTGGACACGCCGGCGGACATGATTCCGATCGCGTTGCACTACCTGGGCCTGGATCCGCACAGCGGCGATCCGGCCGACCTGCAGAAGGCAGCGGACCTGCTGAAGTCGATCCGCCCGTACGTGCAGAATTTCCACTCCTCGCAGTACGTCGGCTCGCTGGCCAACGGCGGTACCTGCCTGGTGGTGGGCTGGTCGGGTGACATCATCCAGGCCCGCGACCGCGCGGCCGAAGCCAGCAATGGCGTGCACGTGGCCTATTCGATCCCCAAGGAAGGCGCGCCGCAGTGGTTCGACATGCTGGCCATCCCGAAGGATGCCAAGCATCCGGAAGCGGCCTACGCCTTCATCAACTACCTGCTGGAACCGAAGGTGGCCGCGGCCAACACCAACTTCATCCACTACGGCAACCCGGTACCGACCGCGACCCCGCTGGTGGACGAAGCGATCCGCACCGACCCGACCATCTACCCGCCGGCCGACGTGGCCGCGAAGATGTTCACCTATTCGATCAACACGCCGGAGACCGACAAGCTCTACACCCGGCTGTGGACCGAGGTGAAGACCGGCCGCTAGGCCGTTCGGCCGCCGCCGGGCCCACGCCCGGCGGAACCGGCTCCCCAGGTAGCGCCGGGCCATGCCCGGCGAGCGCAGCGGTTTCCCCCAGGCACGCGCGCTGGGTCCGGCAGCCCCGGTCGCCAGCCGCCGTCATATCCCCATCGGCCCCCGGCCGTTAGAATGGCGGCCGCTGTCCACCGCCCGCTCCCGGAGCCCCCATGCCCGTTGAAGCCCAGCCGGAAGCCGCCGTCGTCGAAGCGACCGGTGTGCCCGGCTATCTCTCCATTCGTGATCTGCGCAAGGAATTCGATGGCTTCGTCGCCGTCGATGACGTCAACCTGGACGTCCGCAAGGGCGAGATATTCGCCCTGCTGGGCGGCTCGGGCAGCGGCAAATCGACCCTGCTGCGCTGCCTCGGTGGCTTCGAGACGCCCACCAAGGGCAGCATCACCGTCGATGGCCAGCGGATGGACGCACTGCCGCCGTACCAGCGGCCGGTCAACATGATGTTCCAGTCCTACGCCCTGTTCCCGCATATGACCGTGGAGCAGAACATCGCCTTCGGCCTGAAGCAGGACGGGCTCGGCCGCGAGGCCATCGGCAAGCGGGTGGGCGAGATGCTTGACCTGGTGCAGATGGGCCACTTGGGCAAGCGCAAGCCGCACCAGTTGTCCGGCGGCCAGCAGCAGCGCGTGGCGCTGGCGCGGTCGCTGGCCAAGGGGCCCAAGTTGTTGCTGCTGGACGAACCGATGGGCGCGCTGGACAAGAAGCTGCGCTCGCAGATGCAGCTGGAGCTGGTCAGCATCATCGAATCCTCGGGCGTGACCTGCGTGATGGTCACCCACGACCAGGAAGAGGCGATGACCATGGCCACCCGCATCGCGGTGATGGACGCCGGCTGGATCCAGCAGGTCGGCAAGCCCGACGAGGTCTACGAGCAGCCGGCCAACCGCTTCGTCGCCGAGTTCATCGGTTCGGTGAACCTGTTCGACGGGGTGATCGACGAGGACCTGCCCGAATACGTGACCGTGCGCTCGCCGCTGTTCCCGGCGCCGGTCTACATCGCCCATGGCATCACCTGCTATGAAGGGCAGCCGGTCGCGTTCGCGCTGCGCCCGGAGAAGGTGATGATCGGCAAGGACGAGCCGGAAGGACACACCAACAAGGCGCAGGGTGTGATCGAGGACATTGCCTACTTCGGCAGTCATTCGGTCTACCACGTGCGCCTGCCCAGCGGTGCCAAGGTGCTGGCCAACTTCGCCAACTCGCAGCGCTGGGCCAGCGATGGCCTGACCTGGGGCGACGAGGTGTGGGTGCACTGGCGTGACAACGACGGCGTGGTGCTGACCTCATGAGCGCCGCCGGCCTGAAGCGCTGGCTGCCGGGCACGCGTGCCACGGTGATCGGCATTCCGTACCTGTGGCTGCTGCTGTTCTTCGCCGTGCCGTTCCTGATCGTGCTGATGATCAGTTTCTCGCACAGCCGGGTCGGCTCGCCGCCGTACACCTGGCTGCTGCAGTACGTCGATGGCGGCCTGTCGCTCAAGCTCAATCTCGAGAACTACCTGGCGCTGTTTCGCGATTCTATCTATGCGCAGGCGTTCCTGAGCTCGATCAAGATCGCCGCGATCTCGACCTTCCTCACCCTGCTGATCGGCTACCCGATGGCCTATGCCATCGCCCGCCTGTCGCCGGCCGCGCGCAACGTGGCGATGATGCTGGTGGTGCTGCCGTCGTGGACTTCGTTCCTGATCCGCGTCTATGCCTGGAAGGCGATCCTGGACCGCAACGGCCTGCTCGACCAGTTCCTGCAGTACACCGGCCTGCAGACGCTGATGACCAACATGGGCCTGCCCAAGCTGCAGCTGATCGATACCCCGACCGCCGCCTACATCGGCATCGTGTACTGCTATCTGCCGTTCATGGTGCTGCCGCTGTACGCCAACCTGGTCAAGCATGACCATCGCCTGCTGGAAGCTGCGTACGACCTCGGTGCCAAGCCGTGGCAGGCGTTCCTGCGCATCACCCTGCCGTTGTCGAAGGCGGGCATCATCGCCGGCTGCATGCTGGTGATGATTCCGGCGATCGGCGAATTCGTGATCCCGGAAATGCTGGGTGGCTCGGAAACGCTGATGGTTGGCCGCCAGCTGTGGAACGAGTTCTTCAACAACCGCAACTGGCCGGGCGCCTCGGCGATGGCAGTAGCGATGATCCTGTTGCTGCTGGTGCCGATCCTGCTGTTCAACCGATCCCAGCAGCGACTGCTGGAAGGGAAGCAGGCATGAGCCCGCGTTCTGCCAAGGGCCTTGGGCTGGGCGTGCTGCTGCTCGGCTTCGCCTTCCTGTACCTGCCGATCCTGCTGTTGATGTTCTATTCGTTCAACAGCTCGCGCTTGGCCATGGTCTGGGCCGGGTTCTCCACCCGCGCCTACAGCGACCTGTTTGCCGACCGCGCGCTGATGGATGCGATGTGGACCAGCCTGGTGGTCGCGTTCTGGACCGCCTGTACCGCCACCGTGCTCGGCACGCTGGCGGCGATGGTGATGACCCGCTTCAAGCGCTTCCGCGGCAAGCCGTTCTTCGGTGCGCTGGTAACCGCGCCGCTGGTGATGCCGGACGTGATCCTCGGCTTCTCGTTGATGGCCCTGCTGGCCTCGATGGGCGCTATTCCGGGCTTCCCGGCGCGCGGCTTGGCCACCATCTGGATCGCCCACGTCACCTTCACCCTGTGCTTCGTCACCGTGGTGGTGTCCTCGCGCCTGCAGGAGATGGACCTGTCGCTGGAAGAAGCGGCGATGGACCTCGGCGCGAGCCGGCTGACCGTGTTCGGCCGCATCACCTTGCCGATCATCGCGCCGGCGCTGGTGGCCGGCTGGCTGCTGGCCTTCACCCTGTCGCTGGACGACGTGGTGGTGGCCAGCTTCGTTGCCACGCCGGGCTCGACCACGCTGCCGATGAAGGTGTTCGCCTCGGTGCGCATGGGCATCAGCCCGAAGATCAATGCGCTGGCCACGCTGCTGGTGTCGGCGGTGTCGATTGCTGCGGTGATCGGCTGGTACATCAATGCGCGTGCCGAGAAGCGACGCCAGCGCGACCTGCAGCTGGCACGCCAGGACAACGGCTGAGCCGGCAACACCCGGCTCACGGCCGCCAGCGCACAATGGGGGTCTACCTGATGGAGACCCCCAATGACCGTCGAGATCATCAACCCCGCCACCGGCCAGGTGACCTACCGCCATGAGCTGATGGACAGCGCAGCCATCGAGCAGCGCCTGCAGGCGGCAGCCGATGCGTTCCCGCGCTGGGCCGAGCGCTCGCTGCAGGAACGTGGCGCGATCCTCAAGCAGATCGCTGGCCAGCTGCGCGCGCGTCGCGACGACCTGCAGCAGGCCATGACCAGCGAAATGGGCAAGCTGAAGGCCGAAGCGCTGGCTGAAGTCGAGAAGTGCGCGAGCACCTGTGAGTTCTATGCCGACCACGCCGCCGACTACTTGAAGCCGCAACTGATCGATACCGAGGCGCAGCGCAGCTACGTGCGCTATGAGCCGATCGGCTGCGTGTTCGCGGTGATGCCGTGGAATTTCCCGATCTGGCAGGTGTTCCGCTTCCTTGCTCCGGCCTTCATGGCCGGCAACGTGGCGCTGCTCAAGCACGCCAGCAACGTGCCGCAGTGCGCGGACCTGATCCTGGCGGTATGCCGCGATGGCGGCCTGCCTGACGGCGTGTTCGACGTGCTGCACATCGACAACGACCAGGCCGCCGAGGTGCTGCGCGATGCACGGGTGAAAGCCGTGACCCTGACCGGTAGCGAGCGGGCAGGGCGCTCGATCGCATCCAACGCTGGCAGCCAGTTGAAAAAATCGGTGATGGAGCTGGGCGGCAGCGACGCCTTCGTAGTGCTCGATGATGCCGACCTGGACAAGGCGGTGGCCGCCGCGGTGAAGTCGCGCTTCGACAACAGTGGCCAGACCTGCATTGCCGCCAAGCGGTTCATCGTGGTCGAAGCGGTGGCCGATGAATTCACCCAGCGCTTCGTCGAAGCCGCAGGCGAGCGCCAGTACGGCGACCCGAACGAGCGCGGCACCACGCTGGCGCCGATGGCCCGTGCCGACCTGCGCGACGAACTGCACAAGCAGGTGCAGGCCAGCGTTGCCAAAGGCGCACGCGTGTTGATCGGCGGTGAACCGGTGGCTGGCAGCCACGCCGGCTATCCGGCCAGCGTGCTCGACCAGGTGGGGCCGGGCATGCCGGCCTATGACGAAGAACTGTTCGGGCCGGTCGCCGCCGTGATCCGGGTCAAGGATGAAGCCGAGGCACTGCGCGTGGCCAACGACACCCGCTTCGGCCTCGGCGGCAGCGTGTGGACGCGTGACCCGGTGCGCGGTGAGTCCTTCGCCCAGCGCATGGAATGCGGCGCAGCCTTCGTCAATGCCATCGTCAAGAGCGATGCGCGGTTGCCGTTCGGTGGCAGCAAGGAATCAGGCTTCGGCCGCGAACTGGCCGACCACGGCATCCATGAGTTCATGAACATCAAGACCGTCTACGTGGCTTGATGCACCTGCCTGTGTAGAGCCGAGCCCATGCTCGGCTGCTCTTTGCCGGGAACAGCCGAGCGTGGGCTCGGCTCTACAAAAAAGCGGGTTACAACCACTTCACCCGCTTGAACAGCCGGTACAGGCCGACGCAGATGCCGCCGACACCGACGATCATCAGCGGATAGGCCCACGGCTGGTTCAGTTCCGGCATGTGGCTGAAATTCATGCCATACCAGCTGGTGATCAAGGTCGGTGCGGCCAGCAGCGCGGCCCATGCACCCAGCCGCTTCACCGTCTCGCCCTGGGCCAGCGTCACCAGTGACAGGTTCACGCTCAGGGCCGTGCCCAGCATCTCGCGCAGGGTGTCGATCACATCGCTGATGCGTACCGCATGGTCGTGCACGTCGCGGATATACAGCTTCACTTCGTCCGGGAACAGTTCGCCCTGGTAGCGGCGCAGCTGCGCCAGTACATCCTGCAATGGCGCCACCGCCATCCGCATCTTGTTCAACTCGCGCTTGAGCTCATACAGGCGCACCACGGTGCTGCGCTTGTAGCTGTCGGCGAATATGTCCTTCTCCAGCAGCTCCAGGGTGTCGCGGAAGCGGTTGGTGATGGGCAGGTAGTTGTCCACCACGAAGTCGGCCACGGCGTACAGGCAGTACGACGGCCCCATCTTCAGCAGTTGCGGCTCGCGCTCGACGCGCGCACGCACCGGCGCGTACGACAGCGAGGCGCCATGGCGCACGGTCACCAGGAACCGTGGGCCGAGGAAGGCATGGGTCTCGCCGTACTGGATGCGCTCGTCGACCATCTGCGCGGTGGTCACCACCACGAACAACGAGTTGCCGTAGGCCTCCACCTTGGGGCGCTGGTGCGCGTTGCGCGCATCCTCGACCGCCAGGTCGTGCAGGCAGAATTCCTCCTGCAGCTTCAGCAGTACATCTTCGTTCGGATCGTACAGGCCGACCCAGACGAAACCGTTGTTGCTGGCGATGACATCGCTGATGGCATCCAGGCTGATGTCGTGGCGTTTGCCGTCGTCATCGTAGTGGACGCAGTTGATGACGCAGGTGGGATTGGCTGCGGCGGAGGCGGCAGCAGGGGCGGGCAGTGAGGCGGGCAATGACATGCCCGCCATCGTGCGTCAGTGCTGCGTTTCCGACAAGTGAGGACGGCGCCCCAGCACCCAGGCCAAGGCAGCGTGGACCGGCAGCAGCAGCACGATCCACTGCACGTTGTACTGCGCCTGCAGGCTCAGCCAGTGCAGCACCAGGGCGGCCACGGCCTGTACCGCCACCAGCCACAGCACGATCCTGAACATGCGGCCGGGCACGCGCCGCCGCAGCAGGCTGATCGCCCCCGGCAACAGCAGCAGGCACAGCGGCGAGAGCAGCAGCAGGTTGCGGTTGGCCCAGGCAGCATAGTGCGTGCTGAAGCCCCACAGGAACACCAGCAGGCCACCGGCGATCGTGCACAGCAGCCACAGCGGCAAGGCCAGGCCGGCCAGCAGGCGTGGACGGTTGCGCAGTGCCAGCACGCCCGCCGCAATCACCAGGCCACACAGCAGCCACGGCCACCAGCGGCGTGCGAACTCCTTGGGCTCGGGGTCGATGCGGTGCGGCAGCAGTTCCTGCTCGGACTGCACCAGCGGGCGGCCGTCGCTGTTGCGGGCTTGGCGCAGGGCGTCGGCCAGGCGCATCGGCACGAAGGCTTCCTGCCAGCGCGACAGCGGCTGGTCGGCAAACGGGCCCAGGCCGATATCGAAGCCCAGCCACATCCACGGGGCCGGAGATGCCAGGCGAACCGACTCGCTGCGATAGGTGTTGCCGCGTGAGCGGCCCGACAGCTGTGAATGCAACCCGCCGCCCAGTGCCTTGTCCAGCGTGTCGCGCACCATCGTCGCGCAGTTGGCGGTGTAGTAATCGTAGTGGTAGCGCGCGTTTTCCGGCTTGGCCCGTTCGGCCAGGTCGGCGGCCAGCGAGCGTGCCTGGTCAGGGGTGATATCCAGCCACTGTACGCTGGCACCGCGGCCGGTCTCGTCGTAGTACGACAGGTCCTGCTGCAGCGGCAGGGCCACCAGGTAATACATCATGTCGCCGCGCACGAAGCGGCCGATGAAATCCTGTTCGGACGGATCGAAGTAGCCGAAGTTGTACGAGATCGCCTCGCCGCTCACCGGGTCCAGCACGACGATGGCATCGTGGCCGAAGCGTTCGAAGAACACGGTACCCGGCTGCATGGTGACCACACCGACACGCGGGGCAGGAGCATCGCTGGCCGTCGAAACGGCCGGCGCCGCCTGCGCGAACGCAGCCAGTGGCAGGGCCGCGGCCAGCAGGCACAACGCCAGCCACAGGGTCAGGATCAGGCCACGGTGTTTCAAGCGTCGTCCTGCGCGTCCGGTGCCAGCACCGTTACATGGAAGGCCTGGACCCGGCGCGCATCGGCGCGGGCCACACGGAACATGAAACGGTCCAGCGCCAGCTCATCGCCGACTTCCGGCAGATGGCCGACGGCTTCGGTCACCAGGCCGCCGATGGTGTCGTAGTCCTCATCGGAGAAGGTGGCACCGAAGCGCTCGTTGAAATCGCCGATCGGCGTGAGCGCATCCACCACGTACTGGCCATCGGCCTGGATGGCGATCTGCGCCGAGAAATCCTCGGCCTCGTCGTGTTCGTCGTCGATGTCGCCGACGATCTGCTCCAGCACGTCTTCGATGGTGACCAGGCCGGCGACACCGCCGTACTCGTCCACCACGATCGCCATGTGGTTGCGCGACAGGCGGAACTCCTTCAACAGCACGTTGAGCTTCTTCGCTTCCGGAATCAGCACCGCCGGGCGCAGCAGTTCACGTACGTTGCCCGGACCATTGTCGGCAACCACGCCGCGCAGCAGGTCCTTGGCCAGCAGCACGCCGAGGATGTCGTCCTTGTTCTCGCCATGCACCGGGAAGCGCGAATGGCCGGACTCGACCACCTGCTTCATCAGCTCCAGGAAGGGCGCCTCCACCGGCAGCGAGACCATCTGCGAACGCGAGATCATCACGTCGCCCACGGTCAGCTCGGCTACCGAAATGGCACCTTCCATCATCTTCAGGGTATCGGCGGCGATCAACCCTTCTTCCTGCGCGGTGTGCAGGACAGCGACCAGCTCGTCGCGGGTGTGGGGTTCGCCGGAAAAAGCGGACGTCAGGCGTTCAAGCCAGCCGCGCTTCTTTTCACTGTGCTCCACGGAGGAGCTACTACTGTCGTCTTCTGACATCTCTGGAAAAAAGGCACCCGGCAGGC
Source organism: Stenotrophomonas sp. PA-6-5C (assembly GCF_021605635.1). Taxonomy (NCBI): domain Bacteria; kingdom Pseudomonadati; phylum Pseudomonadota; class Gammaproteobacteria; order Lysobacterales; family Lysobacteraceae; genus Stenotrophomonas; species Stenotrophomonas sp. PA-6-5C. The sequence continues at coordinate 79,592 of NZ_WKEE01000012.1, read as the reverse complement.
CGGGCGATGGCTCCAGTCTAGCAGGATGTGGGGGCCTGTCAGTGACCCTCGCCAGCCGGGGCGGCGGCGGCCGGGCTCTCGTCCTCGGCCGGCAGGTCCAGGCTGTAGGTGCAGCCGGCCAGGGTCTTGCCCGGGTGGGTGGCGACGGTGGATACGCTGAGGATGATCGACTCGATCTGAGCCTCGCCGGTCTTCGGATCAGTCACATCGCGACTGACCAGCTCGCGCCCAGCCATGAACTTGCCGTCCTGGTCGTAGCCGGTCTCCAGCGCCAGCTGCCTGGCCAGCGGTCGCGGGTCGGCCTGGTCGAGCACGGCCATGATGCTGGCGCCGGCCATTGCCACGCGCTCGGTCTGCTGGCCGAACACGGTGATCGGACTGGCCAGCCGGTACTCGCTCATGAACTGGTTGCCCTGCGGCAGCGGCTGCAGGCCGTGCGCCACGGCGTTCAGCGGATCGGCCAGCAGGGGCGCCAGCGCGGCATGCTCAGACACGCCCTGGCGGCACTCGATCAGTGCTGGCAGGTCCAGTGGCGCGGCGGAAGCGGTGGCGGCAAGCAGGAGCGGCAGGGGAAGGAAGGTGCGCAGCAGCACAAGCGAGGTTCCGTTGTAGAGCCAAGCCCGTGCTCGGCTGCTTTTGGGTCGGGTCTGCGGGGAGCAGGGCGTACCACGGCCGAGCATGGGCTCGGTCACGCAGCGCCTGGCCAGGTGTCAGCGCTCGCCGGCGTAGGGATCGTCGATGCCGAGCTCGGCCAGGATCTCGCGTTCCAGCTGTTCCATCGCCTCGGCTTCCTTGTCGTCCTCGTGGTCCCAGCCGAGCAGGTGCAGCACGCCGTGCACGGTCAGGTGCGCGTAGTGGGCATTGAGCACTTTGCCCTGCTCGTCGGCTTCACGGGCCACCACCGGTGCGCAGATCACCAGGTCGCCCAGCAGCGGGAACTTGACGCCCTTGGGCAGGCCCTCCGGCACGTCGGCCGGGAAGCTGAGCACGTTGGTGGCGTAGTCCTTGCCCCGGTAATGCCGGTTCAGGGATTGGCCTTCCTTGCTGTCGACCACGCGGATGGCCAGGTCGGCTTCGCGGATGCGGCCCTTCAGCGCGGCGGCGACCCACTTGCGGAAACTCACGGCCGAGGGCAGCCCGGCACGGGGCAGGGCGTAGCTGACGGCGACATCCAGTCGCACGGGACCACGGGTCATGGGGTCGCTCCAGGTTGGATCTGATGCAGGTCACGGCGGTCATAGGCGCTGACGATGCGCGCCACCAGCGGGTGGCGGACCACGTCGCGGGCGTCGAAGAAGGTGAAGCTGACGCCCTCCACATCGCGCAGTACGTCGATCGCATCGCGCAGGCCGGACTTCACGTGCTTGGGCAGGTCGGTCTGGGTCAGATCACCGGTGACCACGGCGGTGGAGCCGAAGCCCAGGCGGGTCAGGAACATCTTCATCTGTTCGATGGTGGTGTTCTGCGCTTCGTCCAGGATCACGAACGCATCGTTGAGCGTGCGGCCACGCATGTAGGCCAACGGCGCGATCTCGATGACGTTCTTTTCCAGCAGCTTGAGCACTTTTTCCACGCCCAGCATTTCATACAGGGCGTCGTACAGGGGTCGCAGGTACGGGTCGACCTTCTGGCTCAGGTCGCCGGGCAGGAAGCCCAGCTTCTCGCCGGCTTCGACTGCCGGACGCACCAGGATCAGGCGCTGCACGCGCGATTCGTTCAGTGCTTCCACCGCGCTGGCTACCGCCAGAAAGGTCTTGCCGGTGCCGGCCGGGCCGATGCCGAAGTTGATGTCGTGGCTGACGATCTGGTGCAGGTAGCGGCTCTGGTTGGAACCGCGCCCGCGCACGGTACCGCGCTTGACCTTGATCGCCACGTCCTGCGCTTCGTAGGAGCGGTCGGCGATCTGTTCGATGTTCGCCGCGTTCAGGCGCAGGTGGATGCCGTGGCTGTCGAAGGTGGTCTCGGCGGCCTCTTCATACAGCGCCTCGATCAGCTTCTGTGCCTCTGCACTGGCTTCAGTCGGGCCGCTGATACGGAACACGAAGCCGCGGTTGGCGATTTCCACGCCAAGCTTCAGTTCGATCTGGCGAAGGTGGCCGTCGAACGGGCCGCACAGGTTGGCCAGCTGCGCGTTGTCTTCCGGCGACAGGGTGAAGTCTCGATGCTCGATGCTTTTCATTGCTTGGGGTGGGGCGGGGTCGCCGTCCACCGCGATGGAGTCAGGGACGACAAGGGTAACGCGCAAGGCGGCAGTACGACAGTTCTCCACACCGGGTGTGGACCGGCGCCGAAGAAACCTGTGGATAGTCCTTCGCAGCGCTTGTGCCACAAGGAAGATGATGCGGTGGTGAAAATTGTGCCAGTGCCCGCGGGGTTCTCCACATGTGGTGTGGACGGTGTTGCCGCGAACCTGTGGATAGGTGGCAGCGAGCCTTGCGGCAGTGGCGTTGCCGGCCGGTGATCAATTATTGACCAGCCCTGTTCTGGATCATTGCGGGTGCACAGGGAGCATGGCACCGTGGCGCCATCGGAGGAGGTGGCGCATGGCCGTGGGCACGTGGATGCGCAGGATGGGGCTGCTGGGCAGCTGCCTGCTGGCGGGCTGCGGCGAAGCACCGCCGGCGGCACTGGGTACGCTTGAATGGGACCGGATCAGCGTGCCCGCACCGGCGGCGGAAGTGATCAGTGCCGTTGACGTGCGCGAAGGGCAGGCGGTCAAGGCCGGCGAGCTGCTGATGCACCTGGACCCTGCCCGTGGCGCCGCCCAGTTCGACGCAGCGCAGGCCGAAACCGCCCGCGTGCAGGCACAGCTTGAAGAACTGCAGGTGGGCCCGCGTCCGGAGCAGATCGCCCAGGCGCAGGCACAGCTCACCGCGCTGCGCGCGCAGGCGGCGGAAGCCACCGCGTACTACCGCCGGGTGCAACCGCTGGCTCGCCACCGGCTGGTCGCTGCCGCCGACCTGGACCGGGCCCGCGCGGCCGCCGACAACGCCGTGGCCAGCGTGCGCGCTGCCGAACAGGCGTGGCTGGAGCTGCAGCGCGGCAACCGTCGTGAGGACATTGCCCAGGGCCAGGCCGCCTCCCGGGCGACGCAGGCGCAGGAGGTGGTGCAAGCCGTCAACCTGCAGAAGCTGCAGCTGCGCGCGCCGCGCGACGGCGTGGTCGATGCGTTGCCGTACCGGCAGGGCGACCAGGCACCGATCGGTGCGCCGTTGGTGGTGATGCTGGTGGGCGAACGCCCGTATGCGCGCGTGTACCTGCCGCAGCCATTGCGCCTGCAGGTGAAGGTGGGGCAGGCGGCGCAGGTGCAGCTGGACGGCGCGAGCACCATGTTGAAGGGGCATGTGCGGTCGATCCGCAGCGAACCTTCCTTTACGCCGTATTACGCGTTGACCGGTGATGACGTCTCGCGGCTGAGCTACCTGGCCGAGATCGAGATCGATGACAGTGCCGACATGCAGGCGCTGCCCGCCGGGCTGCCGGTACAGGTGCGCTTCTGAATCCCGTCGATGACATCGCCGTGCGCGCGCAGGGCCTGAGCCGCCGCTTCGGCGATCTGCTGGCGGTGGACAACGTCGATCTGCAGGTGCCACGTGGGCAGGTGTATGGCTTCCTCGGCCCGAACGGCTCGGGCAAGTCGACCACCATCCGCATGCTGTGCGGGCTGCTGGAGCCGAGCGCGGGCGAGATCGACGTGCTGGGCCTGGCGATTCCTGCACAGGCCGAAGCGCTGCGCCGCCGCATCGGCTACATGACCCAGCGCTTTTCGTTGTACGAAGACCTGTCGGTGCGGGAAAACCTGGAATTCCTGGCCGCCATCCAGGATCTGCCACGCGCTCAGGCGCGGCAACGGGTCGATGCGCTGCTGCGGCAGTACCGTCTGCAGGATCGCCAGGTGCAGTTGGCCGGCACCCTCAGCGGCGGGCAGAAGCAGCGGCTGGCGCTGGCCGGTGCGGTGATCCATGCGCCGGAACTGCTGTTCCTGGATGAGCCGACCAGTGCGGTCGATCCTGAGTCGCGTCGCGATTTCTGGGAGGCGCTGTTCGAACTCGCTGATGCAGGCACCACGGTGCTGGTGTCCACCCACTACATGGACGAGGCCGAACGCTGCCACCGGCTGGCGATCCTCGATCGCGGTGCCCTGGTGGCCGATGGCACCCCCGCCGAGCTGTGCGCGCAGCTGCAGGGTCGTACCCTGAAGGTCACCGCCTCGCAGCCCCGGCAGGCCAGCCGCGCGCTGGCGGCGTTGCCGGGGGTGCTCAGCGTGGCCCAGATCGGCACCGAACTGCGTGTGCTGTGCAGCGAGGGTGCGGCCGATACCACCGTGTTGGCGCAGGCACTTGCCGCCGCCGATCCGCAGGCCAGCATCGAAGCGGTGGCGCCCAACCTGGAAGACGTATTCGTTGCCGCCACCCGTGGCCGTGGTCGGGAGCCGGCCGCATGAGCGTGCGACGGCTATGGGCGATCATGCTCAAGGAGCTGCGGCAACTGCGCCGTGACCGCATCACCCTGGCGATGATCGTTGGCATCCCGGTGATGCAGCTGCTGCTGTTCGGCTATGCGATCAACCTCAACCTGCGGCATCTGGATGCCGGTATCGCCGACCAGGCCAACAGTGCCGCTTCGCGCGCGCTGGTGCAGGACATGGTCGCCACCGGCGTGATCACGCCGCGCGCGCAGGCCTATACGCCCGATCAACTGATGGAGGCGCTGCGACGGGGTCGGATCGGCGTGGGCATCGTCATTCCCTCCGATTTCGAACGACGCCGCTACGAAGGCCGCGAAGCGGTGCAGGTGCTGGTCGACGGCAGCGACACGGTGGTGCAGAGTGCGGCGATCCAGCTGGCGCAGGTACCGCTGGACACGCGCCCGACCAGCAACACACGGCCGCTGCGCGAAGGCAGCATCGCCAGCGGGCAGGTGAGCGTCATCAGTTTCTACAACCCGCAACGGCGCTCAGCGGTGAACATCGTGCCCGGCCTGATCGGGGTGATCCTGACCATGACCCTGGTGATGTTCACCGCAGTGGCGGTGGTGCGCGAACGCGAGCGCGGCAACATGGAACTGCTGATCGCTACGCCGGTATCGCGCAGCGAACTGATGGTCGGCAAGGTGTTGCCCTATGCGGCGATCGGTCTGCTGCAGACCACGCTGGTGCTGCTGCTGGGAACCTGGTTGTTCGAGGTCCCGATCCGCGGCAGCTTGGTTGATGTCTATCTGGCCGCGGTGCTGCTGGTGCTGGCCAACCTGGCGCTGGGCCTGTTGATTTCCACGCGCGCGCGGTCGCAGTTCCAGGCCATGCAGATGACCCTGTTTCTGTTCCTGCCTTCGATCCTGCTGTCGGGTTTCATGTTCCCGTTCGCCGGCATGCCCAGGCCGGTGCAGTGGCTGGCTGAAGTGTTGCCGCTCACCCATTTCCTGCGCCTGGTGCGCGGCATCATGCTGCGCGGGGCCTCGCTGTGGGAGCTGTGGCCGGACGCACTGGCACTGCTGGTGTTCATCGTGGCGATGATGACCCTGGCCATCCTGCGCTTCCGCAAACGCCTGGATTGAAGCATGCCGACCAACGGTCGGCACACCTCAATCCCTCGGTAGGCGCCGACCGTTGGTCGGCACACCTTATTCCGCCACCACGCGACCACGCAGCGAATTGGTCAACGCTTCAGTGATCACCACGTCCACGAACTGGCCGATCAGGCGCGGATGCGCCGGGAAGTTCACCGAACGCATGTTCTCGGTCTTGCCGGTCAGTTCGTTCGGGTTCTTTCGTGAGGGGCCTTCCACCAGCACGGTCTGCACGCTGCCAACCATCTTCTCGGAGATGCCTGCAGCATGCGCATTGATGCGTTCCTGCAGGCGCGACAGGCGCGCATGCTTCTCCGCATCGCTGATCGTGTCTTCCAGGTCCGCTGCCGGGGTGCCCGGGCGACGCGAATAGATGAAGGAGAAGCTGTGGTCGAAGCCGATGTCCTCGATCAGTTTCATGGTCTTCTCGAAATCCGCATCGGTCTCGCCGGGGAAACCGACGATGAAGTCCGAACTGATCGAGATGTCCGGGCGGACCGCACGCAGCTTGCGGATCTTCGACTTGAATTCCAGTGCGGTGTAACCGCGCTTCATCGCCGACAGCACGCGGTCGCTGCCAGCCTGCACCGGCAGGTGCAGGAAGTTGGCCAGCTGCGGCACATCGCGGAACGCATCGATCAGCGAATCGCTGAACTCCAGCGGGTGCGAGGTGGTGAAACGGATGCGACCGACACCATCGATCTCGGCGATGGTGCGGATCAGCAGGCCGAGGTCGGCCAACTCGCCGTCGCCATAGGGGCCGCGGTAGGCGTTGACGTTCTGGCCGAGCAGGTTGATCTCGCGCACGCCCTGCGCCGCAAGCTGTGCCACCTCCACCACCACGTCCTCGAACGGGCGGCTGACTTCGGTACCGCGCGTGTAGGGCACCACGCAGAACGAGCAGTACTTGGAGCAGCCTTCCATGATCGACACGAACGCCGACGCGCCATCGGCACGCGGTTCGGGCATGCGATCGAACTTCTCGATTTCCGGGAAGCTGATGTCCACCTGCGGGCGCTGCTGTTCGCGACGGGCGCGGATCAGCTCCGGCAGGCGATGCAGTGTCTGCGGGCCGAACACCAGGTCGACGAACGGCGCACGCTTGATGATCGCCTCGCCTTCCTGCGACGCCACGCAGCCGCCGACGCCGATGATGACCTCGCGACCCTGGTTCTTCAGGCTCTTCCAGATGCCCAGCTGGCTGAACACCTTCTCCTGCGCCTTTTCGCGGATCGAGCAGGTGTTGACCAGGATGACGTCGGCGTCCTCCGGACGATCGGTCAGTTCCAGGCCATCGCTGGCGGCGAGCACGTCGGCCATCTTGGCCGAGTCGTACTCGTTCATCTGGCAACCGTGGGTCTTGATGTAGAGCTTGCCCTTCACCTGGTCGGGCTTGCGCGGACCAGAGGGCAGGGAAACGAGCGGGGTGCCGCCCTGGGCGGCGGGCGGAAAGACGTCTGGCGTCCCGGTCATGGCGCTTAATCCATTCGGGTGGCGGGAAAGGGGGCGATTCTACCCGCATCCCGCCGCGCTCGCCCTGCGCAACGCCAACGGCGCCGCGCGCTCGCGGGGCATGGCCCCGCGCTACCCGCCTCCCGCCCCGTTCGGTAGCGCCGGGCCGTGCCCGGCGAGTGCCCTTACGCCGCGATCAGCTCTGCATCGATCTGCCGCGAACGATCAAACGCGGTCATCGCGCTCATCCGTTCGATGTAGGCGGCCGTCGCCGGGGCTGGCTGCACCAGGCCGAACGCACTGGTCCATGCCAGCGCATTACCCCACAGCACGTCGGCCGCACTCATCACCTCGCCCAGCAGGTACGGCCCCTGCGCCAGCTGCGCTTCGATCACCTGCAGCACCGTGTCGGCGTCGTTGTAGGGCGACATCAGGCGCGGCGGCGGTTCGCGGTGCATGGCCTTGTCGATCATCGCCGGCTCGAAGCAGGCGCCATAGAAGGCCATCCAGCGCAGATAGGGGCCGCGCAGGGCGTCACCGATCGGCGGCGCCAGCCCGGCTTCCGGGTACAGGTCGGCCAGGTACAGGTAGATCGCCACCTGCTCGGTCACCAGGGCGCCGTTGTGCACGATGGCCGGCACCTTGCCCATCGGATTGATCGCCAGGTAGGCCGGGGCCAGGTTGGCGCCAGCCTTCAGGTCCAGCACCTGCATGCGGTAGTCGGCGCCCAGTGCTTCGAGCAGGGCCACCGCGCCGCTCGAGCGTGAACGGGCGGCGTGGTAGAGGGTGATCTGGCGTGACGTCATGGCATTGCTCCTTGCAGGTGGTGGTGAAGTGGGGCCCATGCTGGGGCACAATTGCGGACGACTTCTGTCCGCGATCCGTCATGCGCCATACCGCCCATCGCCTGCTTCGCCTGATCTCGCTGCTGCAGGCCCGCCGTCACTGGTCCGGTGCCGAGCTGGCCGAGCGCATGGGCGTGGACCGGCGCAGCATCCGCCGCGATGTCGAACGCCTGCGCGAGCTGGGATATCCGGTGCAGGCGTCGGCCGGCGTAGGCGGGGGCTACCGGCTGGGCGCGGGGGCACCGGTGCTGCCGATGCTGCTGGACGAGGAAGAGGCCACCACACTGGCGATTGCCCTGCGCGCGGCCTCGGCCACGGTCTCCGGCATCGACGACACCGCACGGGGCCTGCTGTCCAAGCTCGATCCGCTGGTGCCGGCACGTCGCCGTCAGCAGGCCGGGGAAGTGCATGCCGCCACCGCGACCCTGTCCGATCTGCCGTCCACCGACGCACGCCTGCTCGGGCGGCTGGCCCAGCACTGCCGGCAGGCCGCGCGGCTGGCCTTCGAATACCGCAGCGCGCAGGACGCGGTGACGCAACGGGAAGTCGAGGCCCAGCACCTGGTCAATTACGGGCGGCGCTGGTATCTGCTGGCCTGGGATCTGGGCCGGCAGGACTGGCGCACGCTGCGTGTGGACCGGATGGGCGCGGTGCGGCACCTGCCCGAGCCTGGCCTGCACCGGCGAACCCCGGCGCCGCCCGATGTGATGGTGCGGCAGGCGGTCAGCCAGGCACCGTTCGCGCTGCAGGCCACCCTGCGCCTGGCCGGCAGTGAAGCGGAGCTGGCCGGTCGCATTCCGCCCTGGTGCGGCGTGCTCGAGGCCGATGGGCCAGACCATTGCCTGTTGCGGATGGGTGCGGAAAGCCGCGGCATGATGCTGGCGCAGATCCTCAGCCTGGATCGCCTGCCGGTGGCACTGTGGACCACGCCGGCCGAGCTGCGCGAGGAGCTGGCCCAGCGTCTGACCGGGCTCAGCCAGGTACTGGCCGTGCCCGTCGTCACGGTCTGAGCCGGCGCCCTTGGCAAGCCGCAGCGAAGCTGGGACACTCGCGGCCATGAAGGGGAGACTGGGGACAACGGCGATCATCATCGCTGCGCTGACCGCTGCGCCGGCCAGCGCTGGCACCCTGTACAAGTGCCTTGGCGCCGATGGGGTCACCAGCTATGTCAGCAAGCGGGTGGCCGGTGCCCAATGCAGCACCATCAGCTATACCCGCAGCGCGGGCCGGGCGGTGCGCGCTCCGGTCGTCAGCTCGGCGCCGACGCCAGTGCCCGTGCCTGCTGCAGTGGTGGCCAGCGCCGAGCGCAACCCGGTTGCCGTGGCCGCCAGCGCTGCCAGTCCCGCTGTCGCGCCGGCTCCTGCGCCCGCGGCAGCGTCCGCGCCGGCCAGTCCACGCGGCGGCAAGATGGTCAGCGGACAGGTCTATTCGTACATGCAGGACGGGGTGCGCCACTACACCAGCGCACGCCCGACCCAGGTCGCCAATCTCGGCCCGGTGCGGACCATCCGCTACAGTTTCATGGAGCGCTGCTACGCCTGCGGGGTCAATCCGCGCGTCGATTTCGGCAGCGTGCGCCTGAACACCACGGCCTTCCAGAGCGAGATCACCTCGGCCGCACGCGAGTTCGGGGTGGAAGAAGCGGTGGTACGGGCGATCATCCACGCCGAATCGGCGTACAACCCGACTGCGCTCAGCCGTGCCGGCGCGCAGGGCCTGATGCAGCTGATGCCGCCCACCGCCGCACGCTTCGGCGTCAGCGATTCCTACGACGCCGGGCAGAACATTCGTGGCGGCGTGCAGTATCTGGCGTGGTTGTTGAAGCGTTTCAAAGGTGATCTGACCCTGGCTGCGGCCGGTTACAACGCTGGCGAAGGCGCGGTCGATCGCCATGGCGGCGTGCCACCCTACAGCGAGACCCAGTATTACGTGCGAAGGGTAGGGCAGCTGGCCGAGCGCTACCGCACCGCTCTGACCCATCAGTAGGTGCCGACCGTTGGCCGGCACACCTTCAAGCGGGTAGGTGCCGACTGTCAGTCGGCACACCTTGAAAAGAGTTGTTGCAATGCGTTGTGTGGCGCGCGACGGTTCCGCTACACTCGACCGAGATTCAATGCGGCTCTGGCCCCCACCGGAACCGCTGGCAGCCTTAAAGCTACCTAATCAATATCGGAGTGCCGGATGGCCAACGATGGGGTACACGATCCAGTCAACACCGGACGTCGGCGTTTTCTTACTGCCACCACAGCCGTGGTGGGCGCCGTCGGCGTCGGATTCACCGCAGTTCCTTTCATCAAATCCTGGAACCCCAGTGCCCGCGCCAAGCTTGCCGGCGCACCGGTGGTGGCCGACATCAGCGCCCTGCAGGAAGGCCAACGCCTGATCGTGGAATGGCGTGGCCAGCCGATCTGGATCGTCAAACGGTCCAAGGCGATCCTCGATGCGCTGCATGGGCTGGATGGCCGTCTGAAGGACCCCGAGTCCGGCGAGAAGGACCAGCAGCCGGAGTACGTGCTCAAGCAGAACCCGGAGCTGCGCTCGATCAAGCCCGATATCTCGGTGCTGGTCGGTCTCTGCACGCACTTGGGCTGCTCGCCGGAAATGGTGGGTGAAATCCGCCCCGAGCCCTACGACCCACAATGGAAGGGCGGCTATTTCTGCCCCTGCCACAAGTCGCGCTTCGACATGTCCGGCCGCGTCTTCAAGGACGTGCCCGCACCCATCAACCTGAAGGTGCCCGCGCACCACTACCAGGACGACAACACCATCATCATCGGTGTCGATCCGCAGGGGGCTGCCTGATGTCCAACATCCTCAGCCGTACCGCCACCGGCGTGGCCGACTGGGTCAATGCCCGCGCGCCGGGGTTGATGCCGATCTACCGCAAGCATGTCAGCGAGTACTACGCGCCGAAGAACTTCAACATCTGGTACTACTTCGGCTCGCTGGCGCTGCTGGTGCTGGTCAACCAGATCGTCACCGGCATCTTCCTGACCATGCACTACAAGACGAATGCCGCCGAAGCATTCGCCTCCATCGAATACATCATGCGTGACGTGGAGTGGGGCTGGCTGATCCGCTACATGCACTCCACCGGTGCCTCGCTGTTCTTCATCGTGGTCTACCTGCACATGTTCCGCGGGCTGCTGTATGGCAGTTACCAGAAGCCACGCGAGCTGGTGTGGATCCTGGGCATGCTGATCTACCTGGTGTTGATGGCCGAAGCCTTCATGGGCTACGTGCTGCCGTGGGGCCAGATGTCGTTCTGGGGCGCCAAGGTGATCATCTCGCTGTTCGGCGCCATTCCAGTCATCGGCAACGGCCTGACCGAATGGATCATGGGCGATTACCTGCCCAGCGACGCCACGCTCAACCGCTTCTTCGCACTGCACGTGATCGCGCTGCCGCTGGTACTGCTGCTGCTGGTGGTGCTGCACCTGGGTGCGCTGCATGAAGTGGGATCGAACAATCCCGATGGCGTGGAGATCAAGAAGGGGCCGAAGGGCAACCGCTGGTCACCGAACGCGCCGACCGACGGCATTCCGTTCCATCCGTACTACACGCTCAAGGATGGTGTCGGTGCGGGCTTCCTGCTGATCATCGCGGCCTTCATCATCTTCTTCGCGCCGGCTTTCGGTGGCCTGTTCCTGGAACACGACAACTTCACCGAAGCCAACCGCCTGGTCACCCCCGAGCACATCAAGCCGGTCTGGTACTACACGCCGTACTACGCGATGTTGCGGGTGGTGCCGAACAAGCTGGGCGGCGTGATCGTGATGTTCTCGGCCATCGCCATCCTGTTCCTGGTGCCCTGGCTCGACCGCGCCAAGGTCAAGTCCTACCGCTACCGCGGCTGGCTGTCGCGCGGCCTGCTGGGCATGTTCGTGGTGTGCTTCGCGTGGTTGATGGTGATCGGCTCCGGTCCTGGTACCGATGCGCACGAGACCTATGTCGGGCGGGTGCTGACCTTCCTGTACTTCGCCTTCTTCATCACCATGCCGATATGGACAAGGCTGGACAAGACCAAGCCGGTACCGGAAAGGGTGACCACGCATGACTGAGCGCTGGATGGTCCGGCTGGCCCTGGCGGCCGCCCTGATGCTGGGCAGTACCCTGGCCATGGCCGCCGAGGGCGGCACCAAGCTGCTGCAGGCCGGCAACGACCTGGGTGACCGGGCGTCGCTGCAGCGCGGCGCCCAGCTGTACATGAACTACTGCAGTGGCTGCCATGCACTGAAGTACCTGCGCTATTCGCGGATGGGCGAGGATCTGGGGCTGAGCGAGGAAGAGGTGATGAACAACCTCAACTTCACCGGCTCGGCGATCGGCGACCCGGTGCCTGTGGCAATGCCCAAGGAGCAGGCCGAGAAGTGGTTCGGCAAGATGCCGCCGGACCTGAGCCTGATTTCGCGGGTGCGCGGCAGCGACTGGATCTACACCTACCTGAAGTCGTTCTACCTGGACAGCAGCCGCCCGCTGGGCTGGAACAACGCGCTGTTCGCCAACGCGTCCATGCCCAATCCGTTATGGGAGATGCAGGGCCTGCAGCACGCGGTGCATGGCAAGGCCGAAGCGCCGGGCATGGACCCGCCGGTAACGGGCCTGCGCATCGAAAGCCCGGGCTCGGTCGATGCGGGCCAGTACGACCAGGCCGTGCGGGACATCACCAATTTCCTTGAATACGCCGGCGAACCAGCTGCGCTGAAGCGGCAGCAGCTCGGTGTCTGGGTGATCCTGTTCCTGGCCCTGCTGACCTTCCTGGTGTACCTGTTGAAGAAGGAATACTGGAAGGACGTGCACTGATCCAGAGTCGGCCATTGCATCGGGCCTATTGGCTTTTGTGATGGTCGGTTGCACACTCGGGGAGGAGTCGACCGTCAGCACGGTGCTGGCGGCGCCGATGCGGCAGGCGGTCTCCTGTCGTAGGAGAGCCTTTGATGGCGGCGAGCGTACGCATGCGCAATACACTGACGCTGTTTTCCTCGAACGACGATGTACTGTGCCACCGTGTGCGCCTGGTGCTGGCGGCCAAGGGCGTGAGTTTCGACTTCGTTCCGGTCGATCCACAGAACCCGCCGGAAGATCTGATCGATCTCAACCCGTACCATTCGGTGCCGACCCTGGTCGAGCGCGAACTGGTGCTGTATGCCGCCTCGGTGGTCAGCGAGTATCTGGACGAGCGCTATCCGCACCCGCCGCTGATGCCGGTCGACCCGCTGTCTCGCGCGCGCATCCGCCTGGCCATGCTGCGTATCGAGCACGACTGGGTGCCGCAGGTGCAGGCGATCCAGCTGGGCAACAAGACGCAGGCAGAGGCGGGCCGCAAGCGGCTGAAGGAACTGCTGACGGCCTCGTTGCCGTTGTTCAAGGCCAGCAAGTTCTTCCTCAACCCGGAAATGAGCCTGGCCGACTGCGCGATGGCGCCGATCATCTGGCGCCTGCAATCGCTGGACGTGCCGTTGCCGAAGGACAGCAAGGCCATCGAGGACTACGGCAACCGGATCTTCCGCCACCCCGGTTTCGTTCGCAGCCTGACCGATCAGGAAAAGAAACTGCGCGATCTGCCGGGCTGATCCGGCATCCGCTTTCCCGTCTGCACGCCGACCGGCGTGCAGGCGATCCGCCCCGGCAGGGGCGTCGGGCGCTACACTTCACGCATGACCGAAGACTTCTTCCACATGACCAGCCACCGCCCGTACCTGTTGCGGGCACTGGTGGAATGGATCAACGACAACCAGCTGACTCCGCACATCCTGGTCGACGCCGGCGTTCCCGGTGTGCAGGTTCCGCCTTCGGCCGTCAAGGACGGCCGGGTGGTGCTCAACATCGCCGAGCGCGCAGTCGTGCGGCTGGTGATCGACAACGAGTCGGTGAGCTTCTCGGCGCGCTTCTCCGGCACCAGCTATCCGGTGCAGGTGCCGATCAGCGCGGTGCTGGCGGTGTATGCCCGCGAGACCGGGCAGGGCATGGCGCTGCCGGATGACATTCCCGGTGGCGAACCGGCGCAGGCCAGTGATGAGCTGCTGCACGACGATGAGCAGACGCCGCCGGACGACACGCCGCCTGCTGGTCCGCCGCCCAAGGGCCGTCCGACCCTGCGCGTGGTCAAGTAGTTTCCGCAGCTTTTCATCCACGCATGGCGTGGATCTACCGGCGCGCTGTCCAGTAGATCCACGCCATGCGTGGATGCTTCTGCTCACACATCCTCGGCATCTTCGTTGTCCGCACGGATCTGGCTGATCCGCGCCGCGCCCGGGCCGGTGAAGGAAATCAGCTGGTCACCGCGCAGCACCATGCGGCCGACATGGCGATCGATGCCGTCGTAGGAATACTCGAACTTGAAGGTGCGCTCGAAACCGAGCCGGCCATCTTCCCCGCGCGACAGCCGTAGACCCGTGGCGTGCACCGCCTGGTCCAGCCACTGCACATCGGCGGCACGGCAGGCATTGCGGCCCAGTTCGACCGCACGCTCGGCGGCGGAACGCGCTGCGTTCCAGAAGAAGTAGACGATACCGCCGGCAATCAGCAGGATCAGCAGGGTGGGCATGGCTTCAGCCGTCAGGTGTCGATCCGCCAAAGATGGCGACGAATGAAGACCGGATCAAGCGGCATCTGCTCAGCGATCGCCGCTTGGCTCCGTTGCCGGTTGCGGTGGCACCAGTGTCGGCGCAGTGGGTACCGCCGGCGGAAGCGGTGCAGCCCGCGGTGCAGTGGCATTCAACTGCAGCAGTGCGGCCCAGTCCTGCCGGTTGAAGCTGCATTCGTCCTCGCGGCCCGGCGTGCAGGTCGGATCGATGCCGGTGGCGTCGCGCTCACGCGGCGGCGGCAGCTTGATCATGCCGGTGCGATCCAGTTGCAGCAGGCGCATCGCCACGGTGTTCATGACATTGCCGCCCACCAGGTAAAGCGTCTGGTCGCCACCGAGGTTGGCCGCCACCACCACTTCGCAATGCGACTTCCAATGGCCGACCGAGCCGTTGCCCAAGGCCTGCACCAGCCCGCTGTAGCTGAGTGTGCTGCTGCGGTCGCGCAGGAAGCACAGCAGGTCGCCCGGTGCTGGCTTGGCGGTGGCCGGGTCCACCAGCCGGTAGGGCACGCCGGCAGGGCCTGCCTGGTAGGCGGCGCGGATGTAGTCGATATGGCGTGGGGAGGTATTGAAGCCAGGTACGCCGGCACGCACCATCACCCAGGAAATGAAGGCAGCCGACCATGGATTGTCGATCAGGAACGCGCGGCAATCGCTGTCGGTGTAGCGCGATCCCAACGGGGCCAGGCAGCTGCTGGCACCCGGCTGGCTGCCCAATGCATTCAGCGTGCCGCTTTCGCGCCAGTAGCTGCTGACCCGCTGCCAGGCGATCAGGCCGTTGTCGGCCAGATGATCGCTCTCGGCCTCGGTGACACTGAGGCTGGCGGCGCGGCCGTCACGGTCGATGAAGGGGCGGAACCAGAGGCGATGCTCGTTGCAGGCAGTGTTGCGGATGGCGATCGCCAAAGGGCTCAGGCCGAAACGCGGGGGTACATCGCAGGCTTCGACGGCGGCGGCCGAGAAGGGCGTCGCGGCCAGCATCAGCCAGGCAGGCAAGAGCATCCGGCGCATGCGCGGCTCCTGTGGGGGATGGTCGCAGCGTCGCAGCGCTGTTGTGAACGCCGGGTGTGAGAACGGTAGTGCCGGCCGCCGGCCGGCAACATCACGATCCGCGAATCCACCCTCAGCCCGGCGGTGGACCCAGCTTCAACGACAGATCAATGGCCTGCACGTGCTTGGTCAGGCCACCGATGGAAATGCAGTCCACGCCATCTTCAGCGATCGAACGCAGGCCGCCGAGGCCGACGCTGCCGGACACTTCCAGTGGAATACGACCTTCGGTGATGCGCACCGCTTCGCGCCGCAGTTCCGGGCTGAAGTCGTCCAGCAGGATGCGTTCACAGCCGGCCTGCAGCGCCTGCCGCAGCTGGTCCAGGTCCTCGACCTCGACTACCAGCGGCAGTTGTGGCCATTGCCGGCGGGCGGCCGACACCGCGGCAGCCAGTGAACCGGCCGCGCGGATGTGGTTCTCCTTCAGCATCACCGTGTCGTACAGGCCGAAACGGTGGTTGTCGCCGCCGCCGCACCGCACCGCGTACTTCTGCGCCAGGCGTAGGCCGGGCAGGGTCTTGCGGGTATCGAGGATGCGCGTGCCTGTACCTTCCACCGCAGCCACGTAGCGGGCAGTGGTGGTGGCGGTGCCGGACAGCGTCTGCAGGAAATTCAACGAGGTGCGTTCAGCGCTGACCAGGCTGCGGCTGCGCCCATGCAGCAGCGCCAGCACGGTACCGGCGCTGACATGGTCGCCTTCGGCCACCCGCCACTCGATCTGCACGTCCGCATCAAGTGCGCGGTGGGTGGCATCGAACCACGGGCGGCCCGCGATCACCGCATCCTGCTTGCACAGCAGGTAGGCGCTGTCCGACTGGTCGGGCAGCAGGGCGGCGGTGACGTCACCACTGCCCAGGTCCTCGGCCAACGCGCGGGCCACATCGGCCGCGACGACGGCTGGGTCCGGCGTCGGCAGCGCGCTCATGCGGCCGGGAAGTCGGCGATCTGTGCGGTCGGGATGGCCTCTTCGGCCAGCAGCACCGGAATGCCGTCGTCGACGCGGAATACCTGCTTGCGGTCGCGGGTGACCAGGGCTTCGCGCAGCGGCTGCGCCAGCGGGTTGCCATCGGCGCGGTTGATGGTGCCGGCGGCGATCGCCCGGTTGAGGGCTTCCAGGCCCTTGCCATCCAGCAGGGACAGGGGCTGGCGGGTGTCGGGCGATACCAGCAGGTCGAGCAGCTTGCGATCCATGGTTCTTCGTCTTGCGTGGAAGATGGCTAGAATACGTCTTTAAGGCAGGTGACGGCCAATGACCCCCAACCCGATCGCGCCGCTTGTCGGCATCGTCATGGGTTCCCGCTCCGACTGGGAAACCATGCAGCACGCCGCCCAGAAGCTTGAAGCTCTGGGTGTTCCGTTCGAAGTGAAGGTGGTGTCCGCGCATCGGACGCCGGATGTGTTGTTCAGTTATGCCGAGCAGGCAGGTTCGCGCGGGCTGCGCGCGATCATTGCCGGCGCCGGCGGTGCCGCGCATCTGCCGGGCATGATCGCGGCCAAGACCGCGGTGCCGGTGCTGGGCGTGCCGGTGCAGTCCAAGGCCCTCAACGGCATGGATTCGCTGCTGTCGATCGTGCAGATGCCGGCCGGCATCCCGGTCGCCACCTTCGCCATCGGCAATGCCGGCGCTTCCAATGCCGCGCTGTTCGCCGCGGCGATGCTGGCCAGCGACCAGCCGGCCATCGGCCAGGCGCTGGACAGCTTCCGCGCGCGCCAGACCGAAGACGTGATGGCCCATGACGATCCGCGCCAATGAGCCTGACCGTCGGCATCCTCGGCGGCGGTCAGCTCGCCCGCATGATGGTCCTGGCTGGTGCGCCGCTGGGACTGCGCTTCGAACTGTATGATCCGGCGGCCGATGCCTGCAGCGGCCCGCTGGCGCCGCTCACCGTCGGCGCATTCGATGATCGGCAGGCGCTGGCGGACTTCGCCGCCAAAGTCGATGTGGTGACCTTCGATTTCGAGAACGTGCCCGCTGACAGCGCGCAATGGCTGGCCGACCGCGTGCCGGTCTACCCGCCGCCGTCGGCGCTGGCCGTGGCCCAGGACCGGTTGAGCGAAAAAACCCTGTTCCAGCAGCTGGGCATTCCGCTGCCGGCGTTCGCCGATATCCGCAGCCGCGAAGAACTGGCGGCCAAGGCGGCCGAATTCGGCCTGCCGTGCATCCTCAAGACCCGCCGCCTGGGCTACGACGGCAAGGGCCAGTTCCGCCTGCGCAGCGAAGCGGACATCGATGCGGCTTGGCAGGCGCTGGGTGCGCAGGTCGAGCGCACCGGCCTGATCCTCGAGGGCTTCGTCGCCTTCCAGCGCGAAGTCAGCGTGGTGGCCGTGCGCGGTCGCGATGGCAGCTTCCAGGCCTGGCCGGTCACCGGCAACTGGCATGTCGATGGCGTGCTGTCGGCCAGCGTGGCACCGGCGGTGCTGTCCGCTGCCGAGCACGAAGCGGCGATCGGCTATGCCCAGCGAGTCGCCGGACACCTGCAGTACGTGGGTGTGTTCGCGCTGGAGCTGTTCTGCCGCGACGGTGAACTGCTGGCCAACGAGATGGCGCCGCGCGTGCACAACTCCGGCCACTGGACCATCGAAGGCAGCGAAACCTCGCAGTTCGAGAACCACCTGCGCGCGGTGCTCGGCCTGCCGCTGGGCAGTACCCGCATGCTTGGTCATGCCTGCATGCTGAACTGGCTGGGAGCGATGCCTGACCCGGCGCCGGTCCTGCAGCAGGCCAGCGGCCATTGGCACGACTATGGCAAGGAGTCGCGTGACGGTCGCAAGGTTGGCCATGCGACCCTGCGGGATGATGATGCCGGTGCCTTGGCTGATGCGTTGGTGCAGGTCGGCCTGGAACTGGACCGCCAGGCCCAGGTGGCCCCGGCCGTGCACGCGTTGCGCAACGGCTGACCAAGGTGATGCCGGCCGTCGGCCGGCAGACGTGGCTGATCTTGGTAGTGCCGGCCGCTGGCCGGCAACGCCCACCAAGGTGGGCAGCTACCAGAGCGGTGCCCACCAAGGTGGGCAGCTACCAGAGCGGTGCCCACCAAGGTAGGCATCGACCACGGCATGGCGTGATGCCGGTAGCGCCGGGCGATGTCCGGCGGATGCCCGTCCGTATCAGCGCAGCTGGCTCTCGGCGAACTCCCAGTTCACCAGTTGCCAGAATGCTTCCAGATAACGCGCACGATCATTCTGGTAGTCGGTGTAGTACGCGTGCTCCCAGACATCGCAGCACAGCAGCGGCGTGCTGTCGCCGGTCAGCGGCGTACCCGCATTGCGGGTGGCCTGCAGGCCGAGCTGACCACCCGGGTGCTGCACCAGCCACACCCAGCCGGAGCCGAACAGGCCAAGTGCGGTTCGGTTGAACTCTTCGCGAAGACGCTGGCCGTCGCCGAACTGGCGCTTGACCAGCTCGCCCAGGCGGCCCTGCGGTTCGCCACCGCCACGCGGGCGCAGGCATTGCCAGTAGAAGCCGTGGTTCCAGGCCTGGGCTGCGGCATCGAACAGCGCGCCCTGGGCGTGGCGGACGATGTCCTCCAGCGTGGCGTCCTCCCACTCGGTGCCGACGATGGCGGCATTGACCGCGTCGACATAGGCGCGATGGTGGCGGCCGTGGTGCAGTTCCACGGTCTGTGCCGAGAGGTGCGGCTGCAGGGACGAGGGCAGATAGGGCAGGGCGGGCAATTCGACGGGCATGGACAGGTTCGTGGCCAGGGGGCGGCGGCAGCCGGTACCATCGGCTTACAATGGGGGCTACCGTGGGCAGTCTAGCCGACCATCACGGTTGGTTTGTCCGGCGAAGCAAGGAGTGAGGTGTGGCGGTAATGCAGCAAATCCAGGCCGAGGTGGATCGTTACCCGCTCGTGCTGTTCATGAAGGGCACCCCGCAATACCCCATGTGCGGCTATTCCAGCCGTGCCGTCCAGGCTTTGATGGCCGCAGGCGCGGTTGCGCTGCGCACGGTCAATGTGCTGGAGGAGCCCGAGATCCGCGCCAACCTGCCGCGCTTCTCCAATCTGCCCACTTTCCCGCAGCTGTTCATCAACGGTGAGTTGATCGGCGGCTGTGACATCGTCATGGAACTGTTCGAAGCCGGCGAGCTCAAGCGCATCGTCGAAGAGGCTGCGCAGGGATGAGCGCCTGGCCGTCGACGTCACCGGTAGACGGGGCGCTCGATGGCCGCCCGTTGCAGGATCGCGTGGTGCTTGTTGCCGGCGCCGGTGGTGGGCTGGGGAGTGCCGCCGCTGTGGCTGCCGCCGAGGCGGGAGCGACCGTGGTCCTGCTGGGGCGCAAGCCACGCCGGCTGGACCGGGTCTATGCCCAGGTGCAGGCGGTCGGGCCGGAACCCCTGTTGTACCCGTTGGACCTGGAAGGTGCAGGTCCTGACGACTATGCCGAGTTGGCCCAGGCCGTGGCGCAGGAGCTGGGACGTCTTGATGGCCTGCTGGTCTGTGCAGCGCACTTTCCCGGCCTGACCCCGTTCGAGCTGGCCGACCCGGCCAGTTTCGCCCGAGCCGTGCACGTCACCCTGACCGCTCCGGCCTGGCTGGCCCAGGCCTGCCTGCCGTTGCTGCGCCAGCGCGAAGACGCGGCACTGGTGTTTACCGTGGATGCCCCTGAGCGGGTGGGGCAGGCGTACTGGGGCGGCTATGGCGCCGCCCAGCATGGCCTGCGCGGGCTGATCGGCAGCCTGCATGACGAGCTGGCCCGCAGCCCGGTGCGGGTAAGTGGCCTTTACCCCGGCCCCTTGCGTACCGCCCTGCGGGCGCGGGCCTATTCGATCGACCAGGACCCGGCCGCACGTGGCCCGGAGGCCGCCGCTGCAGCGGCCGTGACGCTGTTGTCCGCCGCCGGACAGGCGTGGCGGGGGCAGGTGCTCGATGCGGGCAACCCGCCATCGGCGAGTGAAGACGTTCGTAAAGCGGAATGAAGATCCCGTCACGATAGCGTTGCGATCCGGTGCCGTTTGTCGCACAACCGTCACATTGAAAGCGTAGCGTGTTAATCTAGTGTTAACCGTTGCGGCAGCTGCCGTTCACGGTAGGGAACCCCAGATAAATGTCCGAACAGCCGCCCGCAAGGCTGCTTGGATGCGCTTTTTTTCCGCCATCGCCAACTCGCATCGAGGCTACCGAACAATGACTCACCCATTCCGGATGTCCAAGCTCACCCTTGGTCTCGTGGCTGCGCTCGCCGCCGCTCCCGCCTTCGCCCAGAGCACCTCTGCCGGTGTCGGCGGCCAGGTCGTGTCCAACGCGGGCACCCCTGTGGCCGGTGCTGAAGTCACCATCACCCACACCGAGTCGGGCACTGTTTCGCGCGCGACCACCGATGCCTCGGGTCGTTACAACGCGCGCGGCCTGCGCGTGGGTGGTCCGTACACCATCACCATCACCAAGCCGGGTGAGGGCACCAAGACCGAAGAAGGTGTCTACCTGAACCTGAACCAGGTCAACACGGTCAACGCCAACCTGGCCGGCGACGTTGCCGCCACCAATCTGGACGCCGTGAACGTCGTCGCGACCGCAGGTGGCCTGGACGTCTTCAGCGCCACGAAGATGGGCACCGGTACCAACGTGACCCGCGAAACGATGGACGCGCTGCCGTCGGCCAACCGCAACATCCAGGACTATGTCCGTCTCGATCCGCGCATCTCGCAGGTCAGCAAGGCTGACGGTGCGATCTCGGCTGGCGGCCAGAACACCCGTTACAACGCCATCCGCATCGACGGCATCAGCGCTTCCGATCCGTTCGGCCTGGGCTCCAACAACCTGCCGACCGAGCGTCAGCCGGTGTCGATGGACGCCATCCAGGAAATCAACATCGACCTGGCCAACTACGACACCACCATCGCTGGTGGTACCGGTGCGGTGATCAACGCCGTGACCAAGTCGGGCACCAATGAATTCCACGGCACCGTGTACGGTTCGTACCGCGACAAGGACATGGTCCGTTCGCGCCTGGAAGGTGACCGCCAGGACTTCAACGGCTTCGAAGATGAGAAGACTTATGGCATGACCTTCGGCGGCCCGATCGTCAAGGACAAGCTGTTCTTCTTCAGCAACTACGAAAAGTACGAGCGTTCGGCCGCCGGCATCAGCCTGAGCGACACGCCGATCGGCAAGGGCACCATCACCCAGCAGCAGATCACCGATGTCCAGAACTATCTGGGCAAGCTGGGTTATGACCCGGGCAGCCTGGCCGCGCCGAACAGCAAGACCGAAATCGAAGAGTATGCGGTCAAGCTGGACTGGAACATCAACGAGAACCACCGTGCCGCCCTGCGCTACAACAAGATGGAGCAGAACGTCGTTCGCTTCCCGCAGGTCAGCAGCAGCGCGATCTCGCTGAGCAACTTCTGGTACCAGCAGCCGACCGAATACGAAACCTGGATGGGTGAACTGTTCAGCGACTGGTCCGAGAACTTCTCGACCGAGTTCAAGGTCTCGCACAAGGATTACTCGGCCAACCGCGTGCCGCTGGTCGACATGCCGCAGATCCGTATCCGCTCGGGCAACGATTCGCTGTACGTCGGTACCGAGCAGAACACCCACGTCAACATCGTCGAGTCGAAGGAACTGAGCGCCTTCGGTGCCGGTACCTGGTACGTCGGTGACCACACTGTCAAGTTCGGCTTCGATTATTCGAAGAACGAGCTGATGAACTTCTACGGCCGCAATCTCAACGGCGTCTACGAATTCGACAGCGTCAACGACTTCCTGGCCGGCAGGGCCGCGCGCTACCAGCTGCGTGCGCCGCGCGCCGATGGCAGCCGCAGTGACATCCCGGCCGACTTCACCCTGAAGAACACCGGCGTGTTCGTGCAGGACACCTGGGCGATCAACTACAACCTGAACCTGATGTTCGGCGTGCGCATCGACATGCCTGACTTCAGCAGCCAGCGCCTGTACAACGCCCGCATCGAGCAGCTGTACGGCTTCAACAACACCAAGCTGGTCGACAAGAACCTGGTGCAGCCGCGTGTCGGCTTCAACTACACCTTCGACAGCGAGCGTCCGACCCAGCTGCGCGGTGGCGTGGGCCTGTTCGGTGGCGCCGCCCCGAACGTGTGGCTGGCAGGTGCCTACCAGAACACCGGCCTGAACTACATCGAGTATGACCAGCGCAACCCGCCGGTGGGTTCCTTCACCCCGGACGGCAACAACCCGTACGTTCCGGCCGGTGGCCCGGCTTCGGCCCGTCAGAACGTGGACATCATCGCGCCGGGCACCCGCCTGCCGTCGGTGTGGAAGGCCAACCTGGCGTTCGACCATGAGCTGCCGTGGTACGGCATCGTGGCGTCGGCCGAGCTGCTGATGACCAAGGTCAAGGACGGCATCTACTTCGACCGTCTGGACGTGTCCGCGCCGACCACCTACGGTCCGGACGGCCGTGCGATCTACTGGAACGACGCCGGTCGCAACCAGGCCAACGCCCGTGTCGACGACAAGGGCACCAACTTCGGCATGACCACCGGCACCAAGGGGGCGAGTGACCGTGCCAACCGTCCGAGGGACATGGGCGACGTGCTGGTCATGCGCAACACCGACAAGGGCCGTGGCAGCCAGGCGACCTTCTCGCTGGCCAAGCCGCTGACGGAGAACTGGGGCTGGTCGCTGGGGTACACCTACACCCAGTCGAAGGAAGTCAGCCCGCTGTCCAGCTCGCAGAACACCTCGAACTGGAACAACACGCTGATCTTCAATGCCAATGAAGACGTGGCCTACAACTCGCGTTACGCGATCAAGGACCGCATCACCGGTACCCTGGAGTGGAAGCACAACTTCTTCGGTGACAACGCCACCCGCGTCGGCCTGTTCTACGAAGGTCGCTCGGGCCGTCCGTACAGCTACATCTTCTACAACGATGCCAACGGCGATGGTGCAACTACCAACGACCTGTTCTACGTGCCGAATGCACCGGGCGACGTGCTGTTCACCGGCGGCGCGGCGATGGAGAAGAGCTTCTTCGACTGGCTGGCAAAGAATCCGGAACTGGAGGCCTATCGTGGCAGCGTGGTCCCGGCCAACCAGCACCGTGCCAAGTGGATCAACTCCTTCGATGTCCGCATCAGCCAGGAGTTCCCGGGCTTCGTGAAGAGCCACAAGGGTGAGATCGCGCTGGACATCATGAATGTCGGCAACCTGATCAACAAGAAGTGGGGCCTGATCGACGACTACGGCTTCTACTCGACCCGCCGCGTTGCCAACTACGCCGGTATCGATCCGGCTACCGGCAAGTATGTGTACTCGTTCACCGGCGCTGACGATTCGTCGATCCAGGAAAACAACAACGACAAGGGCAACACCGGTGTGTCGCGCTGGTCGATGCAGCTGACCCTGAAGTACAAGTTCTGATCCGTCAGAGCCTGAAGCAGTAAAGGAAACGGCCGGGGAAACCCGGCCGTTTTCCGTTCAGGAGAAAGTCCTTGCCGGGGTGCCTGCATCGGCGTAGCATCCGAACACGTGCGCGGCGCAGATGCCGCCGAAGCGGTCCCGAAGCGGCGAACGCGGGACGCACCTATCCAACGGTCGGGCTTCCCGGCCGTTTTGCTTTTTAAGGGGGCGGCAGTACAGTCGGACACCTTAAAGGAAGCAGAAAAGTGGATATGACAACGAATGAAAAGGCAGCGCGGACGCTGCCGGTGCAGGACGCGCGGATCTACCCGCGTGGTGGCCTGGATGTGCTGTCGCGGGCCGAGGTTGCGCGCCTGCGCGATGCCTCCGGCGGCGGCATGCATGAGCTGCTGCGCCGCTGCGCGCTGGCCGTGCTGACCAGTGGCAGTGC
The DNA here is from genome assembly GCF_021605635.1 of Stenotrophomonas sp. PA-6-5C. Classification (NCBI taxonomy): domain Bacteria; kingdom Pseudomonadati; phylum Pseudomonadota; class Gammaproteobacteria; order Lysobacterales; family Lysobacteraceae; genus Stenotrophomonas; species Stenotrophomonas sp. PA-6-5C. Next base: position 55,316 of record NZ_WKEE01000012.1, on the reverse strand, counting down.
TTCCGATGATCCGCGCGCGGCGCGCGATCTCTATCCCGACTTCGACATCCAGGTGGCGCAGCAGGATCGCGGCGTACGCATCGACCTAGCCAATGCGCCGGCGATGGCGTTCGTCGATGGCGAAATCATCCGCGGTGTCGCCGAGCTGCTGTTCGCGGTGGTCCGCGACCTGGCGTACATGGCCATCGAGATGGGCCCGGCCTATGCGGCCGAGCTGGAGTCGTCCGAGGGCATCACCAATGCGGTGTTCGGGCTGCTGCGCAACGCGCGCATCCTCAACCCGGGTGACCCGAACCTGGTGGTCTGCTGGGGCGGTCACTCGATCTCGCGCGACGAGTACCTGTATACCAAGCAGGTCGGTTACGAGCTGGGCCTGCGTGGCCTGGACATCTGCACCGGCTGCGGCCCGGGCGCAATGAAGGGTCCGATGAAGGGTGCGACCATCGCCCATGCCAAGCAGCGCCGTACGGTGACGCGCTACATCGGCCTGACCGAGCCGGGCATCATCGCCGCCGAGTCCCCGAACCCGATCGTCAACCACCTGGTGATCATGCCGGACATCGAGAAGCGCCTTGAGGCCTTCGTCCGTATCGGCCACGGCATCATCGTGTTCGCCGGTGGCGTGGGTACCGCCGAGGAGATCCTGTACCTGCTCGGCATCCTGCTGCGCGAGGAGAACAAGGATCTGCCGTTCCCGCTGATCCTGACCGGCCCGACCGTGGCCGCGCCGTACTTCGAGCAGATCGACCGTTTCATCCGCCTGACCCTGGGCGATGCTGCGGCCGAGCGCTACGAGATCGTCATCGGCGATCCGGTGGCGGTGGCCAAGAAGATGTCGGCCGGCATCAAGCGCGTGCGCGAGCATCGCCTGGCGCAGAAGGACTCGTTCTTCTTCAACTGGTCCATCGAGATTCCGTGGGAGTACCAGCAGCCGTTCGTGCCGACCCACGAAGCGATGGCGGCGCTGGACCTGCATCACGGGCGTGCGCCGCACGCGCTGGCGGCCGACCTGCGCCGGGCGTTCTCGGGCATCGTGGCCGGCAACGTGAAGGAAGACGGCATGCGCCGCATCGAGGAGTTCGGGCCGTTCCAGATCCATGGCGACCCCGACATGATGCAGGCCCTGGACGCGCTGCTGCGTGCCTTCGTAGAGCAGCGCCGGATGAAGATCTCCGGCGAGTATCAGCCCTGCTACCAGGTGCTGGCCTGACAGGCCAGGGCTGAACGGAACTGGCCCGGGTCGTCGGGACCCGGGCCGGGGCGGGGCAGGGGAGCTGCCGCCGTCAACTGATTGACGCCCGTCGCCCCCGGGCGACCGTTCGTCCTGCCGCCGCTTGCCGCCGGGCGGCAGGGCGTTCATCTTCTATGTCATCACGCTGGGGAGCGTTCCATGTCTGCACGCCGATCCAACGGCTTCACGCTGGTTGAGTTGATGGTCACGCTGGTCGTACTCGGCGTGCTCGCGTCGATCGCGTTTCCGAGCTTCCGTGGCCTCATCCGTTCCAACCGCATCAGCACCTCCAACAACGAGATCGTCGGCGTGCTGTCGCTGGCCCGCAGCGAGGCCATCCGCAACGGCCGCGGTGCCGGCGTGTGCGCCAGTACCAAGGGCTTCGCTTGCGACGGCACGTGGTCCGACGGGCTGATGGCCTGGGCCGACAGCGATGCGGCCGGCGGCGCCTTCCAGGACGGCGAGACGGTGCTGCGCTTCGTGGCGGGCAACACCACCCAGGTCGTCACCGGGCCCAACGAGGCCATCGCCTTCGATCCGCGTGGCCGCCGCCGCGCCACGGCCAACCAGTCCCTGGAGCTGCAGCCGTCGGACTGCAAGGCCGACGATCCCAAACGCAAACTGACAGTGAACCTTTCCGGCCAGGTCCGGGTGGAGCGGACGACGTGCAAATGAGGCGCAGGACACTTCGCGGATTCGGCCGGCGACAAGGCGGCTTCAGCCTGCTCGAAGTGATGATCGCATTGCTGGTGCTCGCATTCGGGTTGCTCGGCTTCGCCCTGCTGCAGACCCTGAACGTGCGCTTCGTGCAGAGCGCCAACTACCGTACCCAGGCCACCAACCTGGCCTATGACCTGATCGACCTGATGCGCGCCCAGCGCGCCACCACCATGAAGGGCACCGGTTACGTGGACGCGTCCTTCGCGGCCGGCTCGATCACGCCCAAGGGGGCCTGCGCATGGCCCACCGGTGAGGCCGTTACCGCCAAGCAGAACGTGGCGCGCTGGCAGTGCCAGGTGGTCAAGACCCTGGGCGACAAGGCCAGCGCGCAGGTCACCTACACCGCAGGCGTGGTCACGGTGGCAATCAGTTGGGGTGATCAGCGCTGGGATGCCAAGGACCCCGACAGCCTGACCTCCTTCGGAATGACGACCCAACTATGAACACCACCGCGCCATTCCGCCTGCGCCAAGCCGGCCTGTCGTTGATCGAACTGATGATCGCCATGGTCATCGGCCTGGTGCTGATGTTGGGCGTGGTGCAGATCTTCATTGCATCGCGCGCGGCATCGCAGTTGTCCGAGGGCTCGGCCCGTACCCAGGAAAATGCGCGCTTCGCGCTCGATTTCCTGCAGCGCGACCTGCGCATGGCCGGCCACTTCGGCTGCGTCAACGACCAAGCCCACGCGGTCAAGGCCATTGATGCGATCGGCTATCACTTGGACGGGGTCACCTCGGGCAGCGGTGAGCCGTTGGACTTCTCGGTGCCCATCCAGGGCTATGAAGCCACCGGCACCGCGCCAACCAATACGCTTACCCTGGGCGCCACCTGGAGCGCGGTTGCTGCGGCCCCCAAGAGCATCACCGGCCTCAAGCCGGCCCCGCTGCCGGGCAGCGACATCCTGGTGCTGCGCTATCTGGATGCCGACGGCGTGACGGTCACCGGCATCGCCGCCGCCCCGGCAGAATCCACGCTGACCATCAGCACCGCCGGTGGCAAGCGCCTCAACGCAGGCGTCGATGGCGGCGCCTCGGTGTTCGCCATCGCCGACTGCACCCGCGCCGACGTGTTCGTCGGCAGCATCAGTGGCGGCACGTTGACGGCGCTGAAGACCGACCTGTCCAACTACTCGGCCAATAATGCGATGACCATGGTCTATCGCGCCGATGCAGTGGTGTACTACGTGGCCAGCAACACCGCCAACGAGCCGGCGCTGTTCCGCGCCCGCGCCAAGGGCGACAACACCTACGGCGCTGCCGAGGAACTGGTGGAAGGCATCGAAAGCCTGCAGTTCCTGTACGGCCTGGATGAGGCCACCGATATCGGCGTGCTCAAGCCGCCGACCGGCAACATCGTCGGCCAGCAGCCGGCCAACAACGTCAGCACCGGCACCGACGCGGCCGCGGTAGCCCAGTGGCGCCGCGTGGGCATGGTGCAGATCGGCCTGCTGGCGCGCAGCCCGCAGCAGGCCGGTGCCGAGGCACCGAAGAGCGCCGACAACTACCTGGGGGTGCTGGGCGTGACCATCGCGCCGGGCTCCAAGGACGACAAGCGCTACCGCGCCAGCTATGAGCTGTCGGTGGCCCTGCGCAACCGCCTGTACGGGAACTGATGCCGATGAACATCCACACTCGAGCCCGCCGCCCCCCCGTTCCTGCCGCACGCCAGCGCGGTGCGGTGCTGTACGTCGCGCTGATCATGTTGATCCTGCTGGCGCTGCTTGGCGTGGTCGGCATGCAGGTGGCCGGCATGCAGGAAAGGATGTCGTCCAACTATCGTGCGTCCGGCGTGGCCTTCCAGAACTCCGAAGCGGCCGTGCGCAGTGCCGAGGATGCGGTCGAGAAGATCGCCAACCGCAAGGATGGCGGCAAGAATCCGGTGGTGAGCAGCGCCGATATCGACCAGATCTGCGATGACGGCTTCGATCCGGTGGCCTGGGTGGCAGGCAGCAAGCTGGGCAGCAAGCCGCTGGTCAAGGTGCGCCAGATCCAGGGCTGCATCCAGGGCGAGGGCTCGCTGGCCATGGGGGGCCCCAACGAAGCGCCCACGCCGATCTTCCAGATCACCGGCTACGCCGCCGACAGCACTTCCGATGGCACGTCCAGTACCGCCATCGACACCATCTTCAAGCTCTGAGGGCTGCCGCAATGATGTCGCGCAAATCCAAGACCCTGGCCGGGGCAGCGGCTGTACTGCTCACCGGCGGCGGCTATTTCATCTATTCGCTGATGGCCGCGCAGGGCCAGGGCGTGCTGGCCCAGCAGCCGCTCAACACGGTGGCGCAGACGCCGCCGGCCTTCATCATGGCCGTCGACGACTCCAACTCGATGACCTTCGAGCGCATGTTCCCCGGCGGCGACGGGCGCATGCAGTGGAACAGCACCACCAAGAGCTTCTTCAAATCGGCCGGGGTGTTCAGCAATGTTGGGGTGAACTGTGCCAATGGCTCTACAGACTGCTATCTGTACCTGTATCCGCACGCCAAGTTCAATGATTCCTACTCCCCCGGTGATGCGATTCCGCCGCTGGACATCTATGGGTTCGCGCGATCGCACGTCTACAATGCCAGCTACTTCAATCCGGGTGAAAAGTACGAGCCGTGGCTGAATGCCAACGGCTCCAAGTGGAAGGACGCCGACCCGGCCAAGACGCTGGCAGATCCCCGCTCGGGACAGCCGGGCAATGCTGTTGTCTATGATCTGACGGTAAACCGTGCCGCGACCGGGGAGCTGTTCCAGTTCGTCGATGGCATGAGCATTCCGGATCTGTCGGGCACCGGGACCAGCTACTACGTGAACAGCTGGTGGGACCCCGGCTGGAAGACCGCGGCGGTGTCCAATACCGGGACCAATACCTATGCGATCCAGTACTTCCCCGCCACGTTCTATCTGCCTGAGAGCGCGGCCGCACCGACCGGGTACAAAACCGACGGCACCAGCCGGCCGTTGATCTCCGGTGCCTGCGGGCCGGGCTGCAGCATGTACCGCTACCAGATCAAGTCCGGCAACTACAGTAGCGATGCCGCGTTCAAGGCCGCCCAGCAGAACTTCGCCAACTGGTTCCAGTACCACCGCAACCGCCTGCTGGCCATGGTCGGTTCGTCCAGCCATGCGATGGTGGATGTGAACAACATGAAGGTGGGTTACTTCACCATCAACAGCCGCACCGCCGTGACCATGTACGACATGTCCACGGAAAAGACCGAGCTGTACAAGCAGATCTACAAGCTGGCACCCAATGGCGGTACGCCCAACCGCCTGGCCGTGGATTTCCTCGGCAAGCAGTTCCGCCGCACCGACGACAAGGCGCCGGTGCAGTTGGCCTGCCAGAAGAACGGCGGCATGTTGTTCACCGACGGCTATACCAACAAGGCCGACAAGGACAACACGCCCTCCACCTCCTACGGCAACGTCGACAAGGCGTGGGGCGGCGCGCCGTTCGAGGACGCATACAGCGAAACCATCGCCGATATCGCCGCGGCGTACTACTCCAGCAAGGACTACACGCCGCTGCGCAGCGGCACCGCCTTCCCGGCGGGGCAGGTGCCGGTCAGCAGCAAGTGCGCCACCCTGGACAAGAGCAGCCCCGACTGGAAGCGCTTGGACTGCCAGGCCGACCTGCACATGAACTTCTACGGCGTCACGCTGGGCGCACAGGGCCGCATCTACGGCAACCAGGCCAACCAGACCAAGGATCCCTACACCTACGCGCCGGACTGGAACGCAGGCTCGAACCCGACCACGGTCGACGATGGCAACGTGATCGATGAAATCTGGCACGCGGCGATCAACAGCCGCGGTGAGTACATCAATGCGCAGACCCCGGCGCAGGTGACCGATGCGATGCGGCGCGTGCTGTCGGCGGTGGCCGCCGGTTCGTCGCCGTCGGGTACGCTGGCGTTGACCGGTGCGCGCATCGGTGCCGGTTCGCTCACGGTCACCCCGTCCTACGATGTCACCAACGACAACACCGACTGGTCCAGCCGCCTGACCGCCTCCAAGGTGTCGGTCAATGCCAAGACCCAGCAGGTGGAGTACACCGCGGCGTGGGAGGCCAGCAGTGCGATCACCTCGGCCGGCCGCAACATCGTCATGAACAAGGCGGGCACGCTGGCTGACTTCAGCAGCGGCAACCTGACCCTGGAAGACCTGTGCGGCAAGCCGTCCGGTCTGTACCCGGGCATGCTGATCTGCACCGTGGACGAGATCAAGGGCCTGGGCGCCGATGTCGGCACCGCGGTCAACTACCTGCGTGGCGACAGCACCAAGGAAGTACGCCGCAGCGGCGGTATCTTCCGTGACCGCGGCACGCCGCTGGGCGACATCGTCAACTCCACCCCGGTGATCAGCTCGCCGCAGGACGACTACGGCTTCCGCCAGCTCGGCGGCGACTATTCCACCGGCTATGCGACCTACCTGACCAGCAAGGCCAAGAACGGCAAGTACATGGTCTACGTGGGCGCCAATGACGGCATGCTGCACGCGTTCGACGGCGGCATGGCCATCGACGGCACGCTGAATGGCGACGGCGGCAAGGAAAAGTTCGCTTATGTCCCGGCCACCTCGCTGGGTCACATGGGCAACCTGCTGTTCCCGTACAAGGCCGGCAGCAACAACCAGAAATTCCAGCACCGCTATTTCGTGGACGGCCCGGTGACGGTGTCGGACAGCTACTACGGCAAGGACTGGCACACCACCCTGGTGGGAACCTCCGGCGCCGGTGGGCGTTCGGTGTTCGCCCTGGATGTGACCAACCCCAACGCCTTCGGCACCGACAAGGTGCTGTGGGAAATCAGCGACGTCAACACCAGTCTTGGCGAGAAAGTGCGCGAGAACATCGGGCACGTGCTCGGCAAGCCGGTGATCGTGCCGGTGCGCTCGGGCACCGACGTGGTGTGGAAGGCGATCTTCGGCAATGGCTACGGCAGCGCCAGCGGCAAGGCGGTGCTGTTCGTGGTCGACCTGGCCACTGGCACCACCAACATGATCGAAGCGGCGGAGGCCTCCACGGCGATTTCCGGCAAGAACGGGCTGGGCAACATCGTGGTGATCGATCGCTGGCGCGGCACCGGCCAAGATGAGCGCGGGCGCGATGGCGCGGCCGATACGGTGTATGCCGCCGATCAGCGCGGCGCGCTGTGGAAGTTCGACCTGACCAGCAGCGCCACGTCGGTGGATACGCCGGTGTTCACCACCGCCACGCACGCCGAAGGCCCCTCCGGCGGCGCGTCCACCTACCGCCAGCCGATCACCGGCGGCCTGGCCGTGGCTACCGGCCGCTCCGGCGGCGTGATGCTGTTCTTCGGCACCGGCAGCTTCTCGTTCATGACCGATACCGCCGACTTCACCATGCAGTCGATGTATGGCGTCAACGACGTCAGTGGCAAGGTGCCGAATGTCAGCCTGGATCCGTCCAATCTGGTGCCCTACAGCGTGGTCACCACCGACCTGACCCGGTCGCTGACCCAGGGAACCGCGCCGGTCGGGTCCAGCGGCTGGGCGATCAACCTGCCGACCGGCCTGGGCGAGCGATTCGTGGGCAACCCCACCCTGGTCAGCGGCATTCTGTTTCTGCCCACCTACGTGCCCAACCAGAAGGCGGTCGGGTGCTCGACCACCGGTTCCAACTGGCTGTTCGCGCTGGAGTCGCTGACCGGCGCCGGTGCCATGTCGCAGATGCGCACCGGCAGCCCGACCGGCACCAAGCCGCCGGCCGGCACCGCCGGCGTGGCGCTGGATACCGGCGGTACCGCACCGGTGAAGGATGTGTCGGTGGTGGCCATTCCGCGGTCGCCGGAGGTGCCGGCCTGCTGGATGGCAATCGGCGTGTCCGGTGGCAAGCCGATGTATGCCCCATACCCCTGCGGTCGCCAGTCGTGGCGGCAGGTGAAATGACCTTGACCCGCAACAACAGGACGTCCCGCATGCGCGCGCTCCCTTCCCGCCGGTTGGCCGGTGGCTTCAACCTGATCGAACTGATGCTGGTGATCGGCGTGATCGCGGTGTTGTCCGCGATCGCCTATCCGTCCTACCTGGCCCACGTGCGCAAGACCCACCGCACGGCGGTCAAGGCCGACATGGTGGAGTACGCGCAGCGCGCCGAGCGCCAGCATTCGTCGGAGAACAGCTATGCCAGCTTCAAGCTGCCCTACGAGGTGTCCCCGCGCGAAGGCGGCACGGCGCGCTACAAGCTGGCGATCGACGCCAAGGCGTCGACCTTCAAGATCACCGCCACGCCGCAGGGCACCCAGACCAAGGACAGCTGTGGCACGCTGACCCTGGACCAGGCCAACCGCAAGACCGCCGAAGGCACTTTGAGCGAGTGCTGGTAGGCATCGGGCGGGCAGGGCACGGCGACAGGTGCGCAAGGTGTTGCCCTTCGGCAAAACCACCTTTACAATGCGCCTCCCCGCCCGAATAGCTCAGCCGGTTAGAGCACTTGACTGTTAATCAGGGGGTCGTTGGTTCGAGTCCAACTTCGGGCGCCAGATCCGGAAAGGCCGCGAGAAATCGCGGCTTTTTCTTTGTCCGCGATCGGCGAGGCGCCACCGCAGCCGTTGGCGGTGCGGGTCATGGCTGCGCGCAGGGATCGGGCTTCCTGCCTTGGCGCTCGGAGCGGATGCGCCCGCTGTTGTTGACCACCACGCGGCCGAACGGCTGATCGTTCCGGCACACCCACAGCGACAGATTGGTGCCCAGCGCACGGCCGTTGTCCAGGAAGCGGATGAAGGGCCGGCCCTGGCTTGCCCTGATCCGCCAGCCGGAGGGCGGGTACAGCGCATGCTGGTGGAGCACGTCTTCGGCCGCGAGCGGGCCGGCGTGTTCAGGGCGGTTCAGGTGGATGATCCAGCCGTGCTGCCAGTCATCCGCGCCGGCGCATTGCAGCCCGTCGCGGCTGGCGCACATGCTCACTTCCACCTGGCGCCGGATCGCGGCCATACGCGCGAACGCCAGATGGCTGCTGAGCAGGTGCCGGGCGCTGGCCGCTCGTTGGCGGTCCAGCAGGGCCTGCAGGTCCGGCCAGGCGATGGCGCACAGCGTGGCCAGCACCAGCAGCACCACCATGGCCTGCAGCAGGCCGGCGCCACGGGCGCCACCCGGTCGGATCAGGGCAATACCAGACATCGCAGCGCACCGGACAGGGCAGGGAGCGCCAGACTGCGCGCCGCTCCCGCCGCAATCTATCAGGCAAGGCAACGCCGCCGCGTAGGCACACCCCTCAGCCGTCCGTCACCAAGCCCCCCGGTATACTGGAGGGCCCGTGCATTGGCTGCACCATGAGCGATCGCTTTGAACTTGTATCCCCGTATTCGCCGGCGGGCGACCAACCCGATGCCATCGCCAAGCTGACCAGCAATTTCGAGGCTGGCGTGGCCAAGCAGACCCTGCTGGGCGTGACCGGCTCGGGCAAGACCTACACCATCGCCAACGTCATCCAGCAGATCCAGAAGCCGACGCTGATCATGGCGCCGAACAAGACCCTGGCCGCGCAGCTGTACGGTGAGTTCAAGGCGTTCTTCCCGCACAACGCGGTGGAGTATTTCGTCAGCTATTACGACTACTACCAGCCGGAAGCCTACGTGCCGTCGTCGGACACCTTCATCGAGAAGGACAGTTCGATCAACGAGCACATCGAACAGATGCGGCTGGCGGCGACCAAGACTCTGCTGTCGCGACCGGATGCGATCGTGGTGGCGACCGTGTCGGCCATCTACGGCCTGGGCGCACCGGAAGACTACCTGTCGCTGCGCCTGATCCTGTCCAAGGGCGAGCGCATCGACCAGCGGGACCTGATCAATCACCTGACCCAGCTGCAGTACACCCGCAATGAGTACGAGCTGCAGCGCGGTACTTTCCGCGTGCGGGGTGAAGTGATCGATGTATTCCCGGCAGAATCGGACAGTGAGGCCCTGCGCATCGAACTGTTCGATGGCGAGGTGGAAAAGATCACGATGTTCGATCCGCTCACCGGTGAGACCATGCGCAACCTGATGCGCTTCACGGTGTACCCGAAGACTCACTACGCGACCACGCGCGAACGGGTGCTGGCAGCGGTGGAGACCATCAAGGTCGAGCTGAAGGAGCGGCTGGAGCAGCTGTACGCGCAGAACAAGCTGGTCGAGGCGCAGCGCCTGGCCCAGCGGACCCAGTTCGACCTCGAGATGATGGCCGAAGTAGGCTTCTGCAATGGCATCGAGAACTACTCGCGGCATTTGACCGGCAAGAACGCGGGCGAACCGCCGCCGACCCTGTTCGATTACCTGCCAGCCGATGCGTTGCTGGTGATCGACGAATCGCACGTGACCATTCCGCAGATCGGGGCCATGTTCAAGGGCGACCGTTCGCGCAAGGAAACCCTGGTCGAGTTCGGCTTCCGCCTGCCGTCGGCGCTGGACAACCGTCCGCTGCGTTTCGAGGAATGGGAAGCGCGCTGCCCGCGCAGTATCTACGTGTCGGCGACGCCGGGCCCTTACGAGTTCCGTGAGGCTGGCGAAGACATGGCCGAGCTGGTGGTACGCCCGACCGGCCTGATCGACCCGGTGGTGGAGATCCGCCCGGTCGGCACCCAGGTCGATGACCTGATGAGCGAGGCCAACGAGCGCATCAAGGCCGGTGATCGCGTGCTGGTCACCACCCTGACCAAGCGCATGGCCGAGAACCTCACCGAGTACCTGACCGAGCACGGTATCCGTGTGCGCTACCTGCACTCGGACATCGATACCGTCGAGCGCGTGGAGATCATCCGCGACCTGCGCCTGGGCAAGTTCGATGTGCTGGTCGGTATCAACCTGCTGCGCGAGGGGTTGGACATGCCCGAGGTCTCGCTGGTGGCGATCCTGGATGCGGACAAGGAGGGCTTCCTGCGCTCGACCGGTTCGTTGATCCAGACCATCGGCCGTGCGGCCCGCAACGTACGCGGCAAGGCGATCCTGTATGCGGACAGGATCACCCGTTCGATGCAGGCGGCGATTGACGAGACCGACCGCCGTCGCAGCAAGCAGGTCGAATACAACCAGGAACACGGCATCATTCCGCGCTCGGTCCTGCGGCCGATTGTCGATGTGCTGGAGGGCGCGCGCTCGGATGCTGCCGAGAAGGAGTCCCGCAAGGGCAAGGGCAAGGGCCGTTCCGGTGTGGCCGAAGACACGGCCGACTACCGTTCGCTCAGTCCGGTGCAGTTGGCAGCCCGTCTCAAGGCCCTGGAGCAGCGGATGTACCAGCATGCCAAGGACCTGGAATTCGAAGATGCCGCCCGGGTCCGCGACCAGATCAGGCAGCTGAAGGAAGCCAGCCTGGGCTGAACGCGGTAAAGCGGGTTTTCTTCACAAAAGTATTGCGCTTGCCGGTCGTCGTCCGTAATATACGCGGCCTGCACCGACGCAATCGCGGCGCTGCAGAAGCAACAAACGGGCGGTTAGCTCAGCGGTAGAGCACTACCTTGACATGGTAGGGGTCACAGGTTCGAACCCTGTACCGCCCACCACGAAGTCCCCCAGGGGGCTGTCGTGAGCATGAAAAGCCCGGCCCTGGCGCCGGGTTTTTACGTAGAAGCACCAGCCTGCGGGCTGTACGGAATTTTTGGGCGGTTAGCTCAGCGGTAGAGCACTACCTTGACATGGTAGGGGTCACAGGTTCGAACCCTGTACCGCCCACCACCGGTTCCTGGCATCGCCGGAGCAGCGGTGGACACGATGAAAGCCGGCCCTGGGCCGGTTTTTTTGTGCCCGCGATTCGCGCTCGTCTGCGCCTGGCCGGTTGCTGTCATAGTCAACCGCGTTGCTCGACACTGGCGCTGCGCTGCAGCTGCCAATGACCATCCACACGCTGCCACAGCTGCATGAGGCCCCGGGAGTGCGCTTGCCCGCGCTGTCCCGCAGGTGCTTCAGCGTGCACGCGGCCATGGGCCACCTGCAGCACGCGATCCGCACTCAGGCGCAGGATCTGCACGCTCTGGCGCTCCGCCTGCCCGTGCGTGGCCGGCTCGCGAGCGGCGCGTTGGGCATCGGCCTGCAGGATCTGCATTTGCAGCGAATCGCTTCCGGTGCCGGCGTCGCGGTTGCATAGACCGGCCATCAACAGCAGCAAGGCAAGCATCGGCATGGCACGGTGCTCCGGAGAAGGGAGTCCAGCGTTGCACTGCGGCCTGCGGTGTGAAACCGGTATCCGACGAAGGCGGGAAAAGTGCGTGCCAACGAGAGCCAGCAAGGATGAATCCGGGCTGGGTCGTGGCTGCTGCAGGTCAAAGCCATGAAAAAGGCCGGGCCGCCTGTGAAGGCAGTCCGGCCCGTTTGCCCGGAAGTGACCCCGTTGGCCGGGAAGCCTGGGCTCAGGTCACGACATGGCTGGAACCTTCAAGCAGGCTCAGAGCGGATCGCAGCACAGGCGAGGGCCGGACCAATGCCCTGAACCGCCATACGGGCAACCCGGGGTGAACTCGCAACCCGGGGCGAATCCGGCCTTGGCCGGCGTGGCGAACGCCTGCGCGGCGCCGAACGACATGGCGGCAACCACGACGATGCCGGCAACGGACGAGAACAGCTTCTTCTTTCCGATCATCTGTATCTCCTTTGCAGAGCGTCGAGGTGGATCACATGGGATCGCAGCAGACCAGCAGGCCGTGAGAGCCGGCATTGCCGTACGGGCAGCTGGGATGTTCCTTGCAGCCCGGTGCGAAGCCGGTCTTCACCGGCGTGGCGAAGGCCTGTGCGGCACCGAATGACATGGCGGCAACCACGACGATGCCGGCAATGGACGAGAACAGCTTCTTCTTTCCGATCATGTGTATCTCCTTGGAATGGCGATGGAACATGAGGTCACCGCTTGCGGGGCGGTGTCGAAGCGGAATCAGTTGGCGACGCAGCAGATGCGCGTGCCGCCGGCGCGGCCATTGCCGCCGAACATGCACCCGGGGGTATCCACGCAACCCGGTGCAAAGCCGGTCTTCACCGGTGTGGCGAAAGCCTGTGCGGCCCCGAATGACATTGCAGCAACGATGACGATACCGGCGACGGACGAGAACAGCGTTTTCTTCCCGATCATGTGTATCTCCTTCAGTTGGTGTGGCTTCCCGGATTCATTGCGTTGGCGACGGCCTGTACCGTCTCTGTGTCTAGCTGGCCGACATGCTTGTAGGCGACGCTGCCATCTGCGGCGAGCACCATCAGCATCGGTGTCAGTGTGGCGCGGTAGCGCTTGGAGACCTCGCCCTGATCGTCGACAGCGATCGGAAACGCCAGCGCGTGTTTGCCGGCGTACGCGGCAAGCTGATCGTAGGGTGGCAAGCCGACACCGATCAGTTCGGCGCTGCCACGCGCCGCCGCGATCTGCTGCAGCTGTGGCACCGAGGCCAGGCAGTAGCGGCAGGCAGTAGAGAAGAAGTAGAGGATCTGCGGAACGGCGCGGGCGCCACCGATATCGACATGGGTCTGCTGCGTCGTCCGCAGCGTCAACAGCTCAGGCCGGGTGCCGATTGCAGGACCATGTGCATCCAGCTGGGTCTGCTGCAGCTGCGCCGCAATCTGTTCGTTGACCTGCCGCAACTGGCGGTTCTGCCAGGAGAGCATGATGACCAGTGCGGCCAGCAGCAGAGCGACTACGGGAAACAGTGCACGCTTGAGCATCGATCATCCTTGAACGCCGCGTTGCATCGACCATACCGGAATCAGCAACAGGATTGTCAAGCTTTTGTATCATCGGTGACGCAGTTCCCAAACCACAGGACGCCACCATGAGTGACCATGCTCCCGTTTCACGGCCGAACCCGATCATCGATCTGCTGTTCGGCGGCAACATGCTGGAAGGCACCTTCAAAGCGGTGGTGTGGGTCGCACTTTTGTCTGCGGTCCTGGCCTGGACAACCTTCCGCTGACGCAGTGCTCAGGCAGCGGTGAAGGCCTGCCGCAGGCTGCGCAGCGTTGCCTGCCGATATTGGGCCGCACACGGCTCACCCATCTCCAGTTCCTGCAGGCGCAGGCCAACCAGGGTCATCGACAGGGCGTAGCCGCGCGCCGCATCCGCAGCGCGCGACAGGCCAAGTGCACGTCGGGTCAGTGCGTCCACATGATCCATGTCCGGCAGCAGGCCCAGGTAGGCGCGCTCGGCGCTGTCCAGATCCGGCGCGCGCAGGATCGCGTTGGCATCGGCGGTGGGGGTGACAGCGGCCATGCTGGATCCTTGCTTGTTGGTGGAATGGATGCGGGTTCGGTCAGAACGCGCGCATCAGCGAGATGAAAGCGGATGTCTGGCTGCTGCGTCGTGCCATCGGGCTGTCCTCGACGGCATCACCGAACCACTGGTTGGCGACCACGCCGGTTGCGCGCCATTTCGTACCCAGTGGCGTGCTGACCGCGATCTGCAGGCTCGGCGAGGTGGCACTGCCGGGCTTGTAGGCTGCCAGCCCGGAGCGCAGGGCTTCCTCGCCGCTGATACCGTAGTAGTAGTCGAGCAGGCGGGCGCTGGAATGCACCACGCCCACGCGCGGCACCCAGGTGAAGCGACCGGCCTGGATCGGATAGCTGTAATGCAGGCTTGATTCAACACCGCCGCCATGCCCGCTCACTTCGCGCTTCACGCTGGCCGCAATCGCACCCCAGTCCGCGCTGTAGTCGACATTGATGCCTACCATCGCCGACATCTGCCGGCTGTGCAGGCGGCGCAGCTGCGGATCGTTCACGTCGTCGGTCTTGAAGCGCAACGTGTAGGGCGTCGCCACGGCCGACAGGCGCAGGCCATCGGCCTTGTACAGGTTCATGCCGAGCGAGCCGGGGCTGGCGAAGAAGCGCTTGCCCTGCCAGGACAGCGCCGGCAGCACCAGCGGCTTGTCGTCATAGTGCGCGTAGGCACCGGTCGTCGCGCCGAAGGTGATGCCGGCCTGGACACCCGGGCGCTGTTCCTGCGCGTTTGCCAGCAGCGGCGTGGAGAGAACGACGGTGCACAGCAGGGGGCGCAGCAGGGCGGGGGGCAGTGAAGTCATCAACGTACTACTTTGCGGGGATGGCGATGCATGCTGCGCGCACAACATTGTCGGAACATTGCGCAGGCGCAATCTGCTGGAATCGGCGCCACTTGCACGCCGAAGGCACTATGATCGGCTCCGTTTCCGGTTGCCGAGCCCCCGATGCGCATTCTCCTGGTCGAAGATGATCCCGATCTCTCGCGAGCCCTGCAGTCCGGGCTGGAGCGCCAGGGTGTGGTCGCCGACGTGGTCGGCAGCCTGGCCGAGGCGGCGCTCGCCCTGCGTGAGCCGGTGCACCAGCTGATGCTGCTTGATCGGCAGCTGCCGGACGGTGATGGTGTGGGCTTCGTGGCAACCGCCCGTGCCCTGCGACCGAACCTGGCGGTGATCATGCTCACCGCCAAAGGTGGGCTGTCGGACAAGGTGGAGGGGCTGGATGTCGGCGCCGATGACTACCTGGTCAAGCCGGTGGCGATCGAAGAGCTGATGGCGCGCATACGCGCCGTATCGCGTCGACCGTCGGCGATGGTGACCCCCCGGTTGCGGCTGGGCCGGCTGGAGTTTGATTTCGAATCGCTGCAGGCGCAGGTGGATGGACAGCCGGTCGCATTGCCGCGGCGGCAGGTGCTGGTGCTGCAGGCGCTGGCGATGCGGCAGGGTCGCACGGTCACCCGCAGTGCGCTGGAAGCGGCGGTGTACGGGTTCGATGATGAGATCCAGTCCAATGCACTCGACGCGCATATCTCAAAGCTGCGCAAGGCACTGCAGCAGGCCGGGGCAGGCGTGGAGATCCACGTGATCCGTGGCGTCGGTTACCTCTTGGCGGAGGCCTGAGATGGCGCGACCGATCCGTTCGATCACGCTGGGGCTGGCGTGGCGGCTGTTCCTGGCGCAGGCCTTCACGGTGTTGTTCGCCGTCGTCGCGCTGATCCTGACCTGGGGCGACAAGGACACCTGGGGCATGGACATGTTCATGGCCGAGAGCGCGGCCAACGCCGTGCACAGCGAAGGCGGCCGGCTGGTGCTGGATGAAACACGCTGGCAGAAGCTCGACGCGCGTGCCGGCGGCAACCTGTGGTTTGCCGCAGTGGATGATCGCGGTGCATGGCTGCAGCGCGGCACGCTGCCTGCCATCCACGCGCCGCTGCTGGCCCGCCTGCCGACACTGGGCGCCACCGAGCTGGGTTCGCTGGTACCGCCCTACCTGGACGTGGCGCGGGTGATGATCCGCAACGAAGACGGCCGCCGCATCACGGTGATGGTGGGCGGAGCGCCGAAGGGCGGCCTGCTGGATGGCGCATTGATGGTGCTGCGGTTGATCGGCCTGTGGTTCTTCCTGCCGTTGATCGTGGTCACGCTGCTGGTGATGCCGACGGTGATCCATCGCGCCATGCGTGGCGTGCGCCGGTCCGCGCAGCAGGCCAAGGAGCTGGATATCGGCCAGCCTGGTGCGCGCCTGGACGCGCAGCTGGTGTCGACCGAGGTGGCGCCTCTGGTCGAAGCGTTCAACGATGCGATCGACAAGGTGCAGCAGGGCTACGCAGCACGCGACAAGTTCCTGGCCGATGCTGCGCATGAACTGCGGGTGCCGATTGCGGTGGTGCAGGCGCGCTTGTCGCAGTTGCCGCAGGGGGAACTGAAATCGCAGTTGCTGACCGATGTCGCCCGCCTCGGCAACGTCGCCGAGCACCTGCTCGACCTGCAGCGCCTGGACAGGAACATCGCCGCGTTGCAGCGGCTGGACCTGGCGCATGTCGTGCGCGAAGCGGCCGCCGACCTCGCGCCGCTGGTCGTTGGCGCCGGCTATGGCTTCGAGGTGGATGCGCCGGAGACGCCGGTATGGATCCATGGTGATGGCCTGGCCCTTGGCCGGGTGATCGCCAATCTGGTGCACAACGCCATCGTCCACGGCGGTGGGCGCGGCACCATCTGCGTGCGTCTGGACCGGCAGGGCCTGCTGGAAGTCAGCGATCAGGGTGCCGGTGTGCCGGTCGGTGACCGCGAGGCGATCTTCGAGCCGTTCCACCGCCTGCGCGCCGCCGGCAGCGGCAGCGGCCTGGGCCTGCATCTGGTCAAGGAAATCGTGCAGCACCACGGCGGCACGGTGAGCGTGGGCGAGGCCGTTGGGGGCGGCGCCAGTTTCCGGGTCAACTTCCACCGCGGCAGCGTGCGTCGCTAGTGGGGCGCTGACAGCACCACACGGCGTTGCCTGATGGTTGAGTGAGGCCATACCTCGGCACGCTGTGTCGATGGCTGCCGATCGGACCTTGTCACCGTTGCTGGGCCCCGCATGCGCAGCCGCTCTGGTCACCGGCGCGTTGGCTTGCGTGCTGTTGCCTGTGTTGCCACCGCTATGGGCTTCTGTTCCGGTGGCCGCCGTGGCGGCGTTGGGCTGGGTGCTGCGCTGGCGCGGGCGTGCCGCGGCCGCGCTGCTGTTCGGCCTGGCCTGGCCGTGCTGCCATGGGTATTGGGCGCTGCAGGCGCAGCTTCCGGCCGGTGCTGCTGCGCGGGATGTGCTCGTCCGGGGACAGGTTGTCGACCTGCCGAAGCAAGCGCCTGGATACACCCGGTTCGAGTTCCGTGTCGATGCGTCCGATGCGATGCCGACGCTGCGTGGCAAGCGGCTGCAGGTGCTCTGGCACGCGCCCCGGCGCGGGCCGGTCGACGCCGGGACTGATCACAGGCATCGCCTGCACGCTGGCGCGGACTGGCAGTTGTCGCTGCGCGTGCGGCCGCCACGCTCGCGCATCAACCCGGGGGGCTTCGATGGCGAGCGGCATGCGCTGCTGAACGGGCTGGCTGGGAACGGCAGCGTGCGTGATGCGAGCGCCACCCGGCAGCTGCGCCCCGCGCATGGCCTGCCCGCCTGGCGCGAGCGCACCAGTGCGGCCATCGCCAGGCAGATCGCACACCCGTCGGCGCGGTTCATCCAGGCCCTGGCACTGGGTGATACGCGGGGTCTGTCCGATGTCGACTGGGCGCAGCTGCGCGCGCTGGGCCTCACCCACCTGATCGCCATCTCCGGCTTCCATGTCGGTCTGGTGGCGGGCTTCGCCGCGTTGCTGTGTTCCGCGCTCTGGCGATCCTGGTCTGGGCTTGCCGGGTTCTGGCCACGACCGCAGGCGGCGGCCTGCGCGGCGGCGGTGGCAGCGGCCGGCTATGCCGTTGTTGCAGGCAGCGAGCTGCCGACCGTGCGCACCGCGTTGATGATCGCGGTGGTGGCCCTGGCGCGTGTCGTCCGCCGCCCGGTGACGGTGGCACAGGGCCTGGCGCTGGCCGCGCTGGCGATGCTGCTGCCGGCCCCGCTGTCGGTGCTGTCTGCGGGCTTCTGGCTCAGCTTCGGCGGCGTCCTGTGGTTGTTGTGGTGCCTGCCGCAGGGGCGGCCGAAGGGGTTCGTCGCAATGCTGCGCGGCGCCTTGGCAGGACAGGGGGTCGCCAGCGTCGCACTGTTGCCGCTGGCAGTGGCGCTGTTTGGCGGCACCGCGCGGCTGGGGCCGCTGGTGAATCTGCCGGTCATTCCGCTGTGGAGCCTGCTGGTGGTGCCTCTGGCTCTGCTGGGAACCGCTCTGGAGGCCCTGCGCAGCGGGGCAGGGCAGTGGCCCTGGCGCGCGGCAGCCTGGGTGTTCGATGCCAGTTGGCAGCTGATGCAGCCGTTGGCCGAGCACCCGCAGGCGATGTGGTGGCTGGCGCAGGGGCCCGCCTGGGCGCTGCCGGCGGCGTTGCTGGGGGTGTTCTGGTGGCTGTTGCCACGCGGTGCTGGCGCGGTGCTCGCCGGCTCATTGTTGTGCCTGCCGTTGCTGTGGCCGGCACGATCGGCGCCGCAGCAGGGCGAGCTGGAACTGGTGGTGCACGATGTCGGCCAGGGCACCGCAGTGCTGCTGCGGACCGCCCACCACGCACTCTGGTACGACGTCGGGCCTCCGGCAGGCAGCGAAGGCGAGGAGCGGACGCTGCTGCCGACGCTACGGGCGTTGGGGCAGTTGCCGCCGGCGCGGGTGATGATCAGTCACGATCATCTGGACCACAGCGGCAACCTCGCCGCGTTGCGCCGGCAACTGCCGGGGTTGGAGGTACTGGCGCCACGGGGCAGTGCGATTGCCACTGCCGGCACCTGCCAACAGGGACTGCGCTGGCAATGGGACGGGGTCGATTTCCAGGTACTGCACCCGCCTGACGCTGTCCCGGTCGCTGGCATGAAGGGCGCCGACAACGAGGCCAGTTGCGTGCTGCGGGTTGCCGGCGCACATGGGGTGGTGTTGCTGCCCGGCGACATCGGCCGGCCAGGTGAGCAGGCGCTGCTGGCGGGCGCTGCTGGCGCCCTGCGTGCGGACGTGGTGCTGGTGCCGCATCACGGCAGCGGAGGCAGCTCCACTCCGGGCTGGGTGAAGGCGGTGGCGCCGCAGCTGGCGGTGGTCTCGGCCGGGCACCAGAACCGCTTTGGCCACCCGAAGCGTGACGTGGTGCAGCGCTGGCAGGCGGCCGGCGCCGAAGTGCTGTCCACCGCCGAGTCCGGCGCGATCCGCGTATGGCTTGGCGCACAAGGCCTGCAGCTGCGTGAACAGCGTATCCACGCAGCGCGGTGGTGGGATGCCGCTGGGCGGGCACGGTCGGCTGCTATCCTATCGCCGATCGAACAAGCGGCCGTTGGGCCGGAGGGTTGAAACGTGTGGGAACTGGTCAAGGCCGGTGGCTGGCCGATGGTGCCGCTGCTGCTGTTGGGCGTACTGGCTTTGGCGATCGTCCTGGAGCGTTTCTGGTCCCTGCGGCGTAACGAGGTGCTGCCGCCTGGCCTGGGCCAGGAAGTGCGCAACTGGGCCGCGCGCGGCAAGCTCGACCCGGCGCACCTGCAGACCCTGCGGGCCAATTCGCCGCTGGGCGCCCTGCTGGCCGCCGCACTGGAAGCGCGCAACCGCCCGCGCGACCAGATCCGCGAGCGCATCGAAGACACCGGTCGCCACCTGGTGCACCGCATGGAGCGTTTCCTCAACGCGCTGGGCACCATCGCCTCGGCCGGCCCGCTGCTGGGCCTGCTCGGCACCGTGGTCGGCATGATCCAGATGTTCCTGGGTATCCTCGACCACGGCGTGGGTGATGTGAACCAGCTTGCCGGCGGTATCGGCAAGGCGCTGGTGTGCACCGCCACCGGCATGATCGTGGCGATCCCGGCGCTGATGTTCCACCGCTTCTTCAAGGGCCGTATCCACGGCTACGTGGTGGAGATGGAGCAGGAAGCCAGTGCATTGCTGGATACGCTGGATGGCCGCCCCGGGGTGATGACCCCTGCGCCTGCCGCGCGTGCGTCCTCTGCCGCCACGGCAAAGGCCTGATCGATGCGTATCGGCAACGACCGGTCCCAGGATGAACCGCATATCGACCTGGTGCCGCTGATCGACGTCATCCTGGTGCTGATCATCTTTTTCGTGGTCACCACCACCTTCGATGCGCGTTCGACCCTGCAGGTGCAGCTGCCAACCGCCAGCCAGCAGCAGACCAACGAGCCGCCGCGCTCGCTGAGCGTGCTGATCAACGCGGATGGCCGCTACTTCGTCAACGATCAGGAAGTGCTGCGCAGCGACGTCGAGTCGGTCAAGCAGACGATCGCGGCCGTCGCTGGCAGCGATCGTGAACAGACCGTGCTGCTGCGTGCCGACGCCCGCACTCCCTACCAGGCCGTGGTCACCGCGCAGGATGCGCTGGGCCAGCTCGGCTTCCGTCGTATCGCCATTGCAACAGCGCCAGAGGTGCGTCCATGAGTTCCCATCACGCGCCAGTGTGGCCGATCTACAAACGTCTGCTGGGCTATACCCGCACCTACTGGGTGTTCATGATCGGCGCGGTCATCGCGATGGTGGTCGAAGCCCTGGCCGGCTATCACTTCACCAAGCTGATGGAGCCACTGGTCAACCGCGGCTTCGTCAACCCTGAGCCGCGCATGGCGGTGATCCTGCCGCTGACCATCCTCGGCCTGTTCCTGATGCGCAGCGTGGCCACCTGGGTCAGCGACTACACGCTGGCCAAGACCGGACGCAGCGTGGTCCGCGACCTGCGCGAACAGGTGCTGCAGAAGTACCTGCACCTGCCGTCCTCGCACTTCGATGCCGAGGCGACGCCGGTGATGGTCAGCCGCCTGAACTTCGATACCGAACAGGTCACCCAGGCCAGTGCCGACGCGCTGAAGACCGTGGTCGCCGATACCCTGACCATCATCGCCATGCTGGCGGTGATGCTGCAGATGAGCGTCAAGGTGACCCTGGCGATGCTGGTGGTGGTGCCGCTGATCGGCGTGATCGTTTCCTACGTGGGCAAGCGTTACCGGCGTATCAGCCGCGGCATCCAGGACGGCATGGGTACCATGGCGCAGACTGCGGAGCAGTCGCTGGCCGCGCAGCAGGAAGTGAAGGTGCACGGCACCCAGCAGCACGAGATCTCGCGCTACTCGCGCCTGGCCAACCGCATGCTGGCGCTGAACATGAAGGTGGAAGTGACCCGCGCGGCCGCCTCCAGCGTGGTCCAGTTCCTGGCGGCGCTGGCGCTGGCGGTGATCGTATGGGTGTCCACCCGCGAGGCGTTGGCCGGCAAGCTCAATGCGGGCCAGTTCATGGGTCTGATGACCTCGATGATGGCCATCATTCCGTCGCTGCGCCGGCTGACCAGCGTGCAGACCTCGATCTCGCGCGGCGTGGCCGCTGCCGAGCGTCTGTTCGGCATCATCGACATGCCGGTCGAGCGCGACGAAGGCAAGCACACGGTGCAGCGCGTACGCGGCGAACTCGCCTTCGAGCACGTCATGCTGCGTTACCGTGAAGACAGCGGCATCGCCCTGGACGACATCAGCTTCGTTGCCAGGCCGGGTACGGTCACCGCCATCGTCGGTCGTTCCGGCAGCGGCAAGACCAGCCTGATCCGGTTGGTGCCACGCTTCTACGAACCCAACGGTGGCCGCATCCTGCTCGACGGCGTCGCCCTGGATGACTATCCGCTGGCCGATCTGCGCAGGCAGGTGGCCATCGTCGGCCAGAAGGTGATGCTGTTTGACGACACCATCGCGGCCAACATCGCCTACGGCATGGATGCAACCGACGAGCAGATCCGGGCGGCGGCCGAAGCTGCCAATGCCTGGGAGTTCATCGCACGCATGCCGCAGCAGCTGCAGACGGCGGTAGGTGAGAATGGTGCGCTGCTGTCCGGCGGCCAACGCCAGCGCCTGGCGATCGCCCGCGCGATCCTGCGCGATGCGCCGATCCTGATCCTGGACGAGGCCACCGCGGCGCTGGACAACGAATCCGAGCGCCTGGTGCAGGATGCGCTGCAGCGCTTGATGCCCGAGCGCACCACGCTGGTGATCGCACACCGCCTGTCGACCATCGAGCATGCCGACCAGGTGCTGGTGATGGACCATGGCCGCATCGTTGAACGCGGCACCCACCAGGAACTGCTGTCGATGGGTGGCCTGTACCAGCACCTGCACAACATGCAGTTCCGCGATAGGCAGGACTGATGGCGGACAAAGGTACACAGACCCCGCCGTACTGGTATGACGGCAGCCCGGTGCCGTGGCCGATGCGATTGCTGGCACCGCTGTACGCGGGCGTCACCGCGCTGCGCCGGCGCCTGTACCGGCGTGGCTGGCGCAAGCGCCATGCGCTGGCGGTGCCGGTCATCGTGGTCGGCAACATCACCGCCGGCGGCACCGGCAAGACGCCGCTGACCATCGCCCTGGTCGAGCGCCTGCGCGCCGCCGGCTGGAAGCCCGGCGTGGCCAGTCGCGGCTATGGTCGCGAAGAAGCGGACAAGGCACGTTGGGTGGAAGCCGATACGCCGACCGCCCTTGGTGGCGACGAACCGGTGCTGATCGCCTGGAAAACCGGCGTGCCGGTACGCGTGGACAGCGATCGCGTGGCGGCGGGCAAGGCGCTGATTGCCGCCGGCTGCGACGTGATCGTCTGCGATGACGGCCTGCAGCACTACCGGCTGGCGCGCGACATCGAGATCGAGGTGGTCGATGCCCAGCGCCGCTATGGCAATGGACGGATGATTCCGGCCGGCCCGCTGCGCGAGCCGGTCAGCCGCGCCGCCGAATGCGATTTCCGGGTGGTCAACCTGGGCCAGGCGGATGAAGCGACGGCTGCCCAGGCCTGCGGCTTCGGCCAATGGCCGATGGCCCTGCACATCGACAGTGCACAACCGCTGGCTGGCGGACGGGCGCGCCCCCTTGCGTACTTCGCGGGCCAGCGCGTGCATGCCGTGGCCGGCATCGCCCATCCGCAACGCTTCTTCGACATGCTGCGCGCGCGTGCGATCGGCGTCGTGCCGCACGCCTTTCCGGACCATCATGCCTACCAGCCGCAGGATCTGTCCTTTGGCAGCCAGTTGCCGGTGCTGATGACCGAAAAGGATGCCGTGAAGTGCCGCGCGTTCGCCAACGACTGGCAGTACGCCGTGCCGCTGCGTGCCGAGATGCCTGCTGCTTTCTGGATCGCGTTGACCGATCGCCTGGACAAGCTGCGACCGAACTGAGGGGCCGTGCGGCGCTTGCAAACGCATGCCGCCGGCCGCATTCCTGATCTATTGCGCCTGCCGAGTACCCCTGCATGACCGACTTCGTTGTTGCCATCCCGGCCCGTTATGCCGCTTCGCGGCTGCCGGGCAAGCCGCTGCGCCTGCTGGGCGGAGAACCCATGGTGCTGCATGTGGCCCGCCGCGCGCTGCATGCCGGCGCGAGCGAGGTATGGGTCGCGACCGACGACCAGCGCATCGCCGACGCATTGTCCGGTCTGGCGGATGTGAAGGTGGCGATGACCGCTGCTTCGCATGCCTCCGGTACTGATCGCCTGGCCGAATGCTCGCGCATTGCTGGCTGGGCTGATGACACCGTGGTGGTGAACCTGCAGGGTGATGAACCGTTCGCACCGGCCGCCGGCATCCGCGCCGTGGCCGCGGCACTGCAGGAGGGCCGCGCGCCGATGTCGACCCTGGCCACGCCGGTCGAGGATGCACACACGTTGTTCGACCCGAACGTGGTCAAGCTGGTGCGCAACGTCCGCAACGAGGCCATGTACTTCAGTCGTGCGCCCATTGCCTGGCACCGCGATGGCTTCGCCCGCAGCCGCGAGATCCTGCCCGAGGGCCACCAGTGGCTGCGCCACATCGGCATCTATGGCTACCGTGCCGGCTTCCTGCAGCAGTTCGCCTCGATGCCCGCAGGCACGTTGGAACAGGTGGAATCGCTGGAGCAGTTGCGTGTGCTGGAAGCGGGCTACCCGATCGCCGTGGCGATCTCGCCGGAGCCCTTCCCGCCGGGTATCGACACCCCTGAAGACCTGCAGCGCGCCGAAACGCTGCTGCAGGCGATGGCGGCGCGATGAAGCTGCTGGTCGTCTGCCTCGGCAACATCTGCCGCTCGCCGATGGCCGAAGGTGCGCTGCGCGCCCGCCTGGATGCCTCGGCGCTGGCCGGGCGGGTGCAGGTCGATTCGGCCGGCACCGGCGACTGGCATGTGGGCCAGCCACCCGACCGGCGAGCCATCGCGTGCGCGGCCGGGCATGGCGTGGACCTTGGCAGCCTGCGCGCGCGGCAGCTGCGGCCGCAGGACTTCGACACCTTCGACTGGATACTGTGCGCCGACGAGGCCAATCTGCGTGACGCCGCGCGCCTTGCCAGCGCGGCCCAGCGCGAGCGCCTGGCGCTGTACCTGCCGTGGTCGGGCGGGCAGGGCGAACGCGCGATTCCCGATCCCTATACCGGTGGCAGCGATCATTTCGAACAGGTCTGGTCGCTGGTCGACGCCGCTGCCGAACGTACCGTGGCACGCCTGTTGCATCACGCCGACTCCGGCATAATCGGGCCATGAACATCCAGCCCGTCCCGGACCTGCCCGAGTTCGCCGCCTGGCTCAATGCCGCGCCCTGCACCCTGACGGAACTGCGTGGCCGGCCGGTCGCGCTGTTGTTCGTCAACGCGGCTTCCGCGTGGAGCGCGCAACGGCTGGCCGAATTCAGCCAGTGGCTGTCACGCCACCCTGGCAAGCTGCAACCTCTGGTGCTGCAGGTACCGCGCTTCGATTTCGAGCGTGATGCCACTGCTGCGTTGAAACTGTTGCGCCGGCAGGGCCTGACCATGCCGGTGCTGCTCGATGCCGATTGGGATGGCTGGCGCCGCTTCGGCGTCACCGCCTGGCCGACCATGGTGCTGCTGGACGCGCAGGGCCGCGAACAGCAGCGGTTGATCGGCCAGGGCACGCCCGGTGAGCTGGAGCGGGCCCTGAATGCCCTCTGCGAGGGTGCGCCGTCGGCCCCTTCGCGCGGCGGCAGCGAACTGCACCCCGAGCCGCGCCAGGCGCTGCGATTCCCGATGGGTCTGGCGGTGAACCAGGAACGGCTGTACATCGCCGACAGTGGCCACCACCGCGTCCTGGAATGCAGTCACGGCGGCCGCGTGCTGCGTCAGTTCGGCCTGGGCACCGCCGACTTCATGGACGGCAATCTCGCCGAAGCCGCCTTCCATCGGCCGCTGGCGCTGGCGCTGGAGCGTGAGTCGCTGTACGTGGCCGACACCGGCAACCACGCCGTGCGCCGCATCAACCTGCTGACCGGCCTGGTCGACACCCTGTGCGGCAACGGTCGTCCGGGTGCTCCCGAGGAAGGGCCGGTGGCGCAGCCTCGGCAGGTGTCGCTGGATCATCCGGTTGGCCTGGCCATCGCCGAAAACCAGCTGCACATCGCCATGGCCGGCGACAACCGCATCTGGAGCTATCACCTCGGCCAGCGCAGCCTGCAGTGGCGCGCCGGCAGCGGCGCCATCGACGAGCGCGACGGCAGCGGCCACCTGGCCGCGTTCGCCCAGCCCACCGCCGTGGCCGTGGTCCAGCAGGTGCTGTACGTGGCCGACGCACTGGGCTCTTCGGTCCGTTCGCTGCAGCTGCGCGGCGATCTGGTGCAGACCCTGGTCGGGCAGGGCACCTGGCGCTTCGGTGAAGGCGATGGCCCGCGCGCGCAGGCCAGCCTGCAGTTCCCGCAGGCGATCGCATTGAGTCCGGATGCGCCGTTGTTGTGGATCGCCGATACCGGCAATGGCCGCCTGCGCACGTTGCGCCTGGGCGGCGGCGAACTGACCACCCAGCCATTGCCGCGGCGCCTGCACGGCCCGGCCGGTCTGGCCGTCGGCGCCGGTGCCGTATGGATCGCCGAGACGGATTCCCACGCCGTACTGCGTCTGGACCCTGACAGCGGCGTGCTCAGCGAAGTGCCGATCAGCGAATGACCGTTGTTCCCGTCCCGCCCTTCGATGGCAAGGCATTCGCGGCCCAGCTGAGTACCGCCCCGGGCGTGTACCGCATGTATGCCGCCGACGACACACTGCTGTACGTCGGCAAGGCCCGCGCGTTGCGCAACCGCGTGGGCAGTTACTTCAACGGCAGTCCGAAGAACGCGCGCATCATGTCGATGCTCTCGCAGATCGTGCGCATGGACGTGACCGTGACGCGCTCGGAAGCCGAGGCGCTGCTGCTGGAAAACCAGCTGATCAAATCACTGTCGCCGCGCTACAACGTGTCCTTGCGCGACGACAAGACCTATCCGCATGTGCTGCTGACCCGCGAGGACTGGCCGCGCATCGCCCTGCATCGTGGCCCGCGCGCCATTCCCGGGCGCTATTTCGGGCCGTATCCGGGCGTCACTGCGGTGCGCGAGACGCTGAACCTGATGCACAAGCTGTTCAAGCTGCGCAGCTGCGAAGACAGCGTGTTCCGCAACCGCTCCCGGCCCTGCCTGCAGTATCAGATCGGGCGCTGCAGCGCGCCGTGCGTGGAGCTGGTGCCAGCCGCGGACTACGCCGAGTCGGTGCGCCGCGCGGCGATGTTCCTGGAAGGCAAGAGCGACGAGCTGACCCGGGAACTGGGCGAGCAGATGCAGGCAGCCAGCGAAGCGCTTGAATTCGAGCAGGCCGCGCGCCTGCGCGATCTGATCACTTCATTGCGCAGCATGCAGACCCGACAGTACGTGGACGGTCGCGCGGCCGACCTGGACGTGCTGGCGGTAGCCATGCAGGGCTCGCAGGCCTGCGTGATGCTGCTGGCCTTCCGCGACGGCCGCAACCTGGGCACCCGGCCGTTCTTCCCCCGCACCAACGGTGAGGAAAGCCCGGACGAAGTACTGGCGGCCTTTGTTTCGCAGTACTACATTGAATTCGATCCGCCGCGCGAGATCCTGCTCGACCGCGAAATTCCTGATGCCGACTTGATTGGTTCTGCACTGTCGGCCTCGGCCGAGCGCAAGGTGCAGTTGAAATGGAACGTCCGTGGCGAGCGCGCCGGCTACCTGGAACTGGCCAGCCGCAACGCGCAATTGACCCTGGCCACCGAGATCAACAGCCGCACCGCGCAGCACGCGCGCAGCGAAGCGCTGCGGGTGATGCTGGGGTTGGCCGAACCGGTGAAGCGGGTGGAGTGCTTCGACATCAGCCATACCATGGGGGAAGCCACCGTGGCCTCCTGTGTGGTGTTCGATGCTGCCGGCCCGGTGCGTGCGCAGTATCGCCGTTTCAACATCAGTGGCATCGAGCCAGGCGATGATTACGCCGCGATGCGCCAGGCCATCGACCGCCGCTTCCGCCGCGCGGTGGAAGAGCAGGGCGTGCTGCCGGACGTGCTGCTGATCGACGGTGGCGCTGGCCAGCTGGCGCAGGCGCAGGCGGCGTTGGCCGATCTGGGCGTGGAAGGCGTGCTGCTGGTGGGTGTGGCCAAGGGCGTGGAACGCCGTGCCGGCCATGAAGCCCTGGTGATGCCCGATGGCCGCGAACTGCGCCCGGGTGCGGCTGATCCCGCCCTGCAGTTCATCCAGCAGGTGCGCGATGAAGCGCACCGCTTTGCCATTACCGGCCATCGCGGGCGCCGGCAGAAGGCGCGGATGACCAGCAAACTGGAAGATATCCCCGGCATCGGGCCGCGCAGGCGCGCCAGCCTGCTGAAGCATTTCGGCGGCTTGGTCGGCCTGAAAGCCGCCGGAGAAGCGGAAATCGCCAAGGTGGAGGGCATCAATGACGCCCTCGCAGCGCGCATCTACGCTAACCTGCACGGGTTGGCCGCGCCTGATCCGGCCGAGTAGAGAGAGAACCAAGCCGCATGACGTTGACCCTGCCCACCTGGCTGACCCTGTTGCGGATCGTGATGATCCCGGTGCTGGTGCTGGTGTTCTACCTGCCCTACACCTGGACCAACTTCGCATCGGCGGCGATCTTCGGTCTGGCCGCGATCACCGACTGGCTTGATGGCTGGATCGCGCGTCGCTACGGCCTGGAGTCGGCGTTCGGCGCCTTCCTCGACCCGGTCGCGGACAAGCTGATGGTGGCGGTGGCGCTGTTCCTGATCGTGCAGGGTCATCCGACCCCGTGGATGGCGTTCTGGGCGGCGGTGATCGTCGGTCGCGAGATCGCGGTGTCGGCGCTGCGCGAGTGGATGGCCGAACTCGGCCAGCGCGCCAAAGTGCGCGTGGCCATGATCGGCAAGGTCAAGACCACCGCGCAGATGGTCGCGCTGTTGTGCCTGCTGTATTCGGTGGCGCCCAATGTGCCGGTCAACGACATCTGGATGGGCCCGCCGGTATTCCATATCGGTGACTGGACCCTGGCCATTGCCGCGGTGCTGACCCTGTGGTCGGGCCTGCAGTACCTGCACGCCGCCTGGCCGAGCCTGCGTGATGATGAGCGTGCTGCGCGCGAGCGTTCGCGGCAGAAGAAGCTGGGCAACGGCTGAGGAATTGCCGGTGCCGGATCCCTTTCCGCAGGAAAGGGCTCTGACGCCGGGGACGTCTCCATCCACGCATGGCGTGGATCTACCGGGTATGCGTTCTACGCGGGGTGCCTCCATCCGCGCGTGGCGTGGATCTACGGGAATGTGGGTTTGCGGTAGATCCACGCCATGCGTGGATACGCAATGTCGGCCACTCCCGCAAATCCCTGAAAAAAAGCGCTTGACGCAATCCTTGGAATAGGTAAAATTTCGCCTCCCAAGCGGGAATAGCTCAGTTGGTAGAGCGCAACCTTGCCAAGGTTGAGGTCGCGAGTTCGAGTCTCGTTTCCCGCTCCAGATTCAAGAAGAGCGCTCCCGAAAGGGGGCGTTTTTCGTTTGTCTCCAGCGCGCTTCATCCCCACTTCACCGGCACTCCATCGCCCCACCACGCGGAGGCTCGATGCTGCATCTCCCTTTTCAAGTGGTGATGCCGCGATGCCTCACACTCCCCCTGCCAACGACTACGACGTGGTCATCGTCGGCGCCAGTTTTGCAGGTGCTGCCTGCGCACTCGCCGCTGCCCAATACGGCCTGCGCGTCTGCGTGCTCGAACGCAAGGCCGACCCCGGCGAACGCCTGCACACCACCGGCATCGTGGTGAAGGAGGCCATGCAGCACACCTGGCTTGGTCGCATGCCCGAACACCTTGTGCAGCGCGTAGCGCGCGTGCGCCTGTACGCGCCGAACCTGCGCAACGTGCTGTTGACCGCACCGGGCTACTACTTCCTCACCACCGATACACCGAACCTGATGCGCTGGCTGGCCAGCGAACTGCGCGCCAGCGGCGTGGACCTGCGCCTGCAGCAGTCGTTCACCGCGGCTTGCCGGGACGGCGACGCATGGCAGGTTGAAGGGGTGGGGCGCACGGGCTATCTGGTCGGTGCTGACGGTGCACGATCGCGCGTCGCGCAGCGTACCGGGCTGGGCCAGGTGCGCGACAACCTGTACGGCGTCGAGCGCGAGTTTGCCGGCGTGCAGCTGCCGGAAGGCAACGCCTTGCACTGCTTTGTCAGCCGCCGCTTCGCACCCGGCTACATCGGCTGGGCCGCGCAGAATCCCACCGGTGTGCAGGTGGGGCTGGCCCTGCGCCACGATCCGGCCCACGCCCGCCCGCCGGATATCGAGGGTTTCCTTGAACATGTGCGCGACGTGGTCGGCCTTCCTCGCGCGGCCGAGGCTGCCGGCACCCGCGCGGGGCTGGTGCCCTGCGGATTGCCGGATGGCCCGATCACCGCGCCGGGCGTGATCCTTACCGGTGATGCGGCCGGTGTTGTTTCGCCACTGTCGGCCGGCGGCATCCACTCGTCATGGCGGCACGGCTGGGCGGTCGGCGATGCGATCGGCCTGCACCGGCGTGGCAAGGGACCAGCCGCCGAGCAGGTGGCACGGCAGGCGGCCCCCACCTTTCACCGCAAGCGCGTGCTGCGCTGGGCCATGGACCACCTGCAGCGGGACTGGCCGGTTGACGCGCTGCTGTGTACCGGCCCGGTGCGCCGGCTGGCCGAACAGATCTACTTCCACCGACGGGGCGTGCGGGTGTGACCCGGAAGCTGAACGCTGCCCCGTGAAAGGGCGGCAGAATCCTGTTGACGCCGTGCAGCAATCCCGACACAATAGCGCTCCTTCGACGCAGGTCGAACGGAATCTGCGGGAATAGCTCAGTTGGTAGAGCGCAACCTTGCCAAGGTTGAGGTCGCGAGTTCGAGTCTCGTTTCCCGCTCCAGATTCAAGAAGAACGCTCCCGCAAGGGGGCGTTTTTCGTTTGCGCGCCGCCATGCAGATGCAGCCTCGCTAGCGCGGAATGCCGCGGCTCGCGCTGCACCAGGTACGCACGTCCGCACGGTCGAAGCCGGCGCAGCTATTCTTCCGCGGGATGTACAGATAGGGCACGTCGGCCTGGTAGGTGAAGTGGTAGTAGTAGGTCTGGTCCTGGCCATACAGCCAGTAGTTCGATGAGCCGTCGTTGATCACGTAGGGCTCGAAGGAAAAGATCGACGACTGCGCGGGAATGAAGTTGCTGCGGTCCATCAGCAGCATGGTCGCGTTCGATGCCAGTGGCGTCGCCAGGCAGATCGCCATCGTGCCTACGATAAGCACGGCAATGAAGATGCCGAGCGCGCGGCGAGGACTGGATTTCAAGCGTATTGCCGTCCGGTGGAAGCGTTCAAGCCAATGTGCCGCAGTGCCCGCGAACAGTCCAGCGTTCAGCTTGGCGGCGCCCGTGAAAGGCTGGGGAAAGGCCGAGGGTTCGCAATGCAGGCACCGCATAAGCGCTGTAACGCAGCTCCGACCGATTCTCCATGTCCACTCCACAATCGCGGCGTAGCCTCCTCGGCTTCTCTCTCCACGAAGGTGGGCGGGTGGCCAGTCGTTTCACTTCCCCTGCAGTGTCCGCTCAAAGGCATGTCTCCCTGCCGCGCATCGTGCTGGGTAGCGGGGTGCTGCTGGCCAGCGTGATGCTGGCAGGCTGCATGTCGGTGCCGGTTCCGGATCTGCCTGCTCGCACTCCAACGGTCTGGAATCAACCCGCTCCTGCGCAGGGCGTCGCGGTCGATGCACGGCAGTGGTGGAAGGTGCTGGCCGATGCGCGCTTGAACGCGCTGGTGGAAGAGGCCATCGCCGGCAATCTGGACCTGCAGCAGGCCACCCTGCGGCTGCAGGCGGTACGCATGGTATCCGGCACCTCCGATGCACGTTTCCGTCCGGAGATAACGGCCAGTGCCAAGCAGGTGCAGGACGCTGCCGCGGTCGATACTTACTTCCACGCTGGTGTCGAAGCGATCTGGGATCTTGGCTTGTTTGGCGCAGCGGAAAGTGCCCGGCTGAGCGCGCAGGCGGCCAACGGAAATGCAGAGGCACTGCGCGACGCAGCGCAGGTGGCGGTGATCGCTGATGTAGTGCGCAGCTACCTGGATCTTTCCGTCGCGCAGGCGCAAGCGGATCTGTTGGGCAGGCAGCAGGCCATTGACGCACGCGGCGAGCAGCTGGGTCTGGTGCGGCAGCGCCTGCATCTGGACGAGCCTGGCGAACTGGATCGTCTGCGTGCGCGGAAGGCCGCCACGCGCGCAGCCATTGCGCAGGTGGATGAAAACGCAGGCAACGCCGCGCGTGCGCTGGCCCTGCTGCTGGGGCGCGATGGGCCGGATCCGGCCTGGAATGCCTACCGCACGCCACCGCAGTTGAGTGCTTTCACCCTGCAGCAGGTGCCGGCCGATCTGCTGCGCCATCGTCCGCAGATCCTGCTGGCCGAGGCCGATGTACTGCAGGCCACCGCAGAAAAGGGCAGCGCACGCGCGGCGATGTTCCCGAAACTGAGCCTGGGCGGCTCCATCCTGTACGCCTACAACCTCACCCAGAACGCACGCTCCAACTCCGATTCCAGCCCATCGATCGGTCCCTACATCGACATTCCGCTATGGGATTGGGGCCAGCGGCGCGCGCGCTACCAGTCCGACGACAAGCAGCTGGACGCGGCGTTGCTGGGCTATCGCAAAGCCGTGCTGCAAGGCGTGGCTGAAGTGGAAGGTGCATTGGGCAGCCTGGCCCGTCAGGACAGCAGCATCCAATCGCTGCAGGTGGCCGACGAAACTGCCCGGCAGCAGGTCGCGCGACAGGCCCGGCAGGTGCAGCTTGGCCTCTCCAGTGAGTTCGACGGGCTGGAAAGCCAGCGTGCGGTGTTGTCTGTGCATGCCGATCTGATTGGTGCGCAGGGTGCGCGCGTGCTCGCCTTCGCATCGCTGTATCGCGCCGTGGGCGGCGCACCCTTGCCGGTCGAGCCTGAAGGCGACGCGCAATGATCGCGCTTGCCCGTAAGACGCTGGTTTACGAGTGGCGCAGGTTCCTGCCGGTGGTGCTGGCCATGTGTTTCGCCGGTGTCCTGCTGATCGTGCAGGCAGCGCTGGTGCTGGGCATCTTCGGTACCGCTGCAATCTACGTGAAGGCATCGACCGCCGATGTCTGGGCTGGCTTTGCCGGTACGCAGAGCGTGAACTACGGCCATGCGATCAGCGCGGACGTCGAAAGCCGGCTGCGCATGGACCCGGATGTCACCCGCGTCGAGCCCTACGAATGGGTCGACGGCGAGTGGCGCTCCAGCGCGCAGGGCACAGGCAACGTGTCGGTGTATCTGTCCGGCATCTCCACGGCGAACGACGCGATGATGTTCTCGCGCATCCTGCCGCCTGAGCTGCGTGCACAGTTGCGCGAACCCGGTGCGGTGATCGTCGACAGTGCGGATCTGGACACGCTGGGCGTAGACCTGCGCAGCAACCGGGCCTGGATCAACGGCAAGGGGGTGCGCGTGGTCGCCGCGCAACCCGGCCTGCGCGGTCTCGGCGGCGTCAACGTGCTGGCGTCCCTGGATACCGCGCGTGCCATCGCCGGAACCGACCCGCATGAAGGCAGCACCTATTTCGTGGCGGGCACGCGTTCCCCGGAGCTGGCCGGTCGCGTGCGCGATCGCCTCAACGATTCAACGGGCCGCGCCACACCTGTCGAATTCTGGACAGCACCGGAGTTCGCCAGCCTCTCACAGCAGTACTGGCTGTTCGACACCGGAGCCGGCATCGCGGTGCTGTTCATGGCGGTCATCGTCTGCTTCGTCGGCGCGGTGATCACCAACCAGTCGTTCGCGGCGGTGGTGGCCGGGTCGGTACGCGAGTACGCCACCCTCAACGCGCTCGGAGCAGGCCGCTATGCACTGGCCCGGGTGGTGTTCGAACAGGCCGTGCTGATCGGTGGTGTCGGCATGCTGCTGGCCGCAGCCTTCAGCACGGTGGTGCTGCTGGCGGCGCAGACCCAGCGCGTGCCGGTACAGCTCACGCCGATGGTGGTTCTCGGCTGCGTGGCGCTGGTCGCGGTGATGGCCATGCTGTCGAGCATCATGGCGGTGCGCAGCGTCGTCCGTTCCGATCCATCGTTGCTGTTGCGTTGAAGGGCGACCGATGACGAACACCTCCATCATGTCCCCGACGCTGCGTGCCGACGCACTGGAAAAGGGCTTCGTGTCCGGCGATGTGCGCGTTCCCGTGCTGCGTGGCCTGTCGCTGGACATCTATCCCGGCGAACTGACCCTGGTGTCGGGCCCGTCCGGCTGCGGCAAGAGCACGTTGCTGTCGCTGATGTCCGGCCTGTCGACGCCGGATGGTGGCCGCGTGCATGCGCTGGGACAGGACGTCAGCCACATGACGCGAAGCGAGGTGGAGCGCTTCCGCCTGCATCATGTCGGTTTCGTGTTCCAGGGCTTCAATCTGTTTCCTGCGCTGACGGCCCTGGAGCAGGTGCAACTGCCGTTGGGCTATCGCGGCATGCGCAACCGCGACAGCGAGCCCTTGGCGCGGCAGGCGCTGGACGAGGTCGGTCTCTCGCATCGCAGCCACTTGCGTCCGGCGCAGTTGTCCGGCGGCGAAAAGCAGCGCGTGGCGGTTGCCCGGGCCTTCGCCAAGTCACCCACGCTGATCTTTGCCGATGAGCCCACCAGCGCACTGGACGCCGAGAACGGCCAGCGCGTGATCGACATCCTGCACCGTTATGCACGCGCACATCAGGCCACGGTGCTGTGCGTAAGCCACGATCCACGCCTGATCCGCCATGCTGATCGGGTGATCGCCATGGAAGACGGCACGGTCCGCGATGACCGTCGCCAGAACGAAACCGTAGAGCCCAACCGATGACCAGAATGCCGACGTTGTTCTCCCTCAGCATCTCCTTGGGCGCGGCCCTGCTGCTGGGTGCCTGCAGCAAGGATGCACCTGCGCCCGCGCGGCCGGCGGCGACCACGCCCGCTACCGCGGACAAGGTAGCCGTCGCCCGCGGCATCAT
This sequence comes from Stenotrophomonas sp. PA-6-5C, assembly GCF_021605635.1. Classification (NCBI taxonomy): domain Bacteria; kingdom Pseudomonadati; phylum Pseudomonadota; class Gammaproteobacteria; order Lysobacterales; family Lysobacteraceae; genus Stenotrophomonas; species Stenotrophomonas sp. PA-6-5C. The sequence goes on along the minus strand of NZ_WKEE01000012.1, from coordinate 20,808 downwards.
CGATGTGGAAGGCGGGCTGATTGCACTGGTCCCATCTATGGATGGCTCCGTCAGCACCGCGCCGGTGAAGGAGGGGGCGGTGGTCCGCAAGGGCGATGTCCTGCTCTCCCTGGATGGCGCACTGCTTGAACAGGAAGTGGGCATGGCCAACGCCGATCTCGCGCTGGCTACCGACCGGCTGAAGGGCAGCCAGGCACAGCTGCGCGAGCTGGAGCGCAACGCCACGCGTCTTGCCACCGGCGCCAGCGAAGGCGTCTCTTCCAACCAGCAGGCCGACGCGGCAAAGCAGCAGCTGGCTGGCGTTCGCGCCGATGTCGATGTGGCTGGCGCGCAGGTCGAGATGGCCCAGCACAAGCTGGAGCACGCCAGGCTCAAGCTGCGGCAGATGTCGCTGACTGCGCCGGATGCCGGCACCGTGGTCGGCCAGGTGCCCGGCGTGGGTGCGTTCGTGCAGGCCGGCAAGCCGGCGATGTCACTGCTGCCGGCGCGGCCCCTGCAGGTTCGAGCCGAACTGAGCGCGGCCTATGCCGATGCGGTGCAGGTGGGCATGCGTGCGACGGTGGTGATCGATAGCGATGGCACCGAGGGCAAACCGCTGCCGGTGGCACGTGTGGTCCGCATCAGCCCGGTGTTCGCGCCGGCGCGTTTGCCGGAGGACGCAGGGCGCGGCGTGGCCAAGGTGGTGGAGTGCGTGCTGGAGTTCGAGAGTGCGGCAAAGGCGCGTGTCGGCCAGCACGTGCGGGTGGAGTTCCGGAAGTAACGGCGTGCGCTCTATGGGAGCGCGCGGGCTGCCTGCTTCCTTCTGGCCAATGCCTGCCACGCGCTGACCAGTGACACCACGCACAGCGCCAGCAGCAATCCCACATCCAGAAGCAGCAACCACAGCAGGTGCATTCCCTGTACCGGTGGCTGGTGCATCATCGATGCCAGCCACGGGAAGGTCCACGCCAGCAGCAGGACGAAGGCGATCAACAGTCGCAGCCACAGGCGATCGAATCTCCAGGGGCGCACGATCAGCGCAGCGATCACCAGCTCGACCGTACTCAACAGCGCGAACACGACAACGCTGCTGGTCGGGTAGGGCAGGGTTCCGCCATCGAAGTGCCGCAACATCCAGTAGTCCGGCGTGAAGCCCGCGTTGACCAGTGCGGCGATCACCGCCAGCCAGGTGAGGGCGGCAAGGAGCCAGAACAGGCGGACATGGCGAGGTCTCGTGGGCGGGTGCATCGGGTAGGCGAGCTGTTGACGGCGTGAAGGAATTTCGACACAATAGCGCTCCTTCGACGCAGGTCGGAGAATCTGCGGGAATAGCTCAGTTGGTAGAGCGCAACCTTGCCAAGGTTGAGGTCGCGAGTTCGAGTCTCGTTTCCCGCTCCAAATTATGATCTACAGAGTTCTACTGACGTCTGTAAGTCATTGAAAATAGGGGCTTCGGCCCCTTTTTTCATTCCAGCGAGCGCCACGGAAATCCACCCACAGCTACCATTTTTGAGTGACCAATTGAGGCACAAGAATACGGGTGGGACGGTTACCGGATAGTTGCTGGGGCTGAGCGGGAACCATGGCGAGCATAGGGCCTAAGTCATAACTTAGGAGCCTCGAAATGGCACTCTCTGATCTGACAGCCCGGCAGGCACGGACCACCGGCAAGCGCTACACCCTCTCCGACAACGACTGCTTGGGCCTGATGGTCTCTGCCGCAGGCGGCAAGTCGTGGATCTTCCGATACTACTGGCTTGGCAAGCAGAAACGCATGTCCCTGGGTGGCTATCCTGCCCTCAGCCTGCGCGAGGCTCGCGCCGAGCGGGATAAGGCTCAAGCCTTGCTCGCCAGGGGGATCGATCCCCAAATCGAACGCGACCAGCGCCGGCACGCGGCCAAGCTGGCGGGCGAATACACCTTCAAGAATGTCTTCGATGCCTGGGTCGAGCATCGCCGCAAGGAACTCAAGGAAGGCCGCCAAAGCACGCTTTCGCAGATCCTGCGCATCTTCGACAAGGACGTTCTGCCCACCCTGGGGAAGATGTCGATCTACGACATTCGCCGGCCCCAGCTCGTGGGCGTCGTGGCGGCGATCGAGAAGCGCAAAGCGTTCACCACCGCCGAGAAGGTTCGCACTTGGTTCAACCAGATGTTCCGCTATGCCCTGGTCATCGCCGAGGGGCTGGAAGTCAACCCGGCTGCGGACCTGGACGTGGTGGCCGAACCCAAGCCCCCGGTGGCCCACAACCCCTATCTGCACCTACCCGAGCTGCCCGAGTTCCTTCAGAAGCTCCGGCTTTACAACCCCCGGGGCTGGCAGACCCAGCTTGGCGTCCGGCTGCTGTTCCTGACTGGGGTGCGCACGGGCGAGCTGCGGCTGGCCGAGCCTGAGCAATTCGATCTCGACCGCGGCTTGTGGATCATCCCGCCGCAGGTCGTTAAGCAGCTCCAGGACGAAATGCGCAAGGCCGGCAAGCGGCCGCAGGACGTGCCACCTTATATCGTGCCTCTGTCGCTGCAGGCCATCGAGATCGTGCGTTATCTCCTGGGTGTGATGCGGCCGGCGCAGAAATACCTGCTGTCGCATCGGAGCGAACTCAAGAAGCGCATCAGCGAGAACACCCTCAACAAGGCCGTGCAGCTCATGGGGTATGAAGGACGCCTGACCGGCCACGGTATCCGCGGCACCATCTCGACAGCACTCAACGAGATCGGGTACCCGAAGATTTGGGTGGACGCGCAGCTTTCGCACTCAGATCCGAACAAGGTGAGTTCGGCCTACAACCACGCCAAGTACGTGGAGCCGCGCCGCCGGATGATGCAGGACTGGGCTGATCGCCTCGATTTGCTCGAACAGGGCGAATTGGAAGCCGCGAGCGCGCACCTGACCATCCGTATCGATGGGGTGCCGGCGATGGCAGAAGTGGAGGAAGCGGTGGGCGCGGTTCCCTCGGTGGCCGAGCCCGCTATCCCTGGTGTGCCGCCAGTAGTGGCCACACCGATCGTCGTGACCCCGAACAACGGTGGAGGCACGTTCCGACGACTGTCGCAGGTGCCGCCACCCCCTATGCATGCCCCGGAGCCGGAAGTGTCCGCCATCCAGCGCGAGCGCGCGGAAATGCTGGCCATCTACGAGTCGCCGAACAATCTGCCGGTCCCGCTGTTCGGCAAGCTGGCCGGGAAGTCCAAGGACCAGATCAACCGCGAGTTGAAAGCGGGCAAGCTACTGTCCATCAGCCTGGGCAACCGGGGGCAGCGGGTTCCCGATTGGCAGTTGCTGCCGCTCAAGCACAGGCTGGCCCAGGCGCTCATGAACCAGTGCCCGCACGCGGATTCGTGGGACCTATACCGCATGCTGACCCAGCCGCACCCCGACCTGGGTGATCGCGCGGCCATTGATGTGGTTATGCCGACCAATGTGCCCGTGATCATCCGGATCATTATGGGCGGCTATCCTCGCCATGAGGAGGAGTCCGAGGCCGTTGCCCTGCAGCCTATCCCCGAGGATGTGCGGCAGAGCGTCCGTAAGCTGGTGGACAACGCGGTGGTGTTTGAGGGGGGCTGACCCACAATCATCATCCTATGGTCGGGTCAATGGCCCCGGCCATAGGGGCGCTGTTACGTGGCGCCGGCCGCGGTGATTTGCAGCGCTCTGCGCTCGAACCGCTCCGAAATGGAGTCGGCTTGCGCGTGGGGCTGGTGCAGATACGTCACCATCTCATAGGGACCGTCAGAGAGCGGCCGCATGGTGATCCCCCATCCCTGACCTTGGTCGATGCGCGATTGCGCGGATACCCCGACGCCGTAGCCGGCTGCAACCCATAGCGCCAGCATCTCGAATGAAGTCACCCGCAGGATGTTCTCCTGGTCCAGTGGCATGACGGAGGCCAGTCTTTCGTCCAGCAGAGGGCAATCCTCGGCCTGCCAGCGATAGATCGGGTAGTCCTGAAGATCGGCGATGGTGAGCTTTGCCCTGTCGAGTTGTGAATACAACCGCGGCGGCACGGCGACAGCCATGCTCTCGGCCCACAAAGGTTGCGTCTTGAGGGCTGGGTCGCTGGCCCCCTGAAGCGACATCCCTGCGTCGTAGCGGCCTTCACGAAGTCCCTGAAGCAGAACGTCATCTGCAACCTCAAAAAACGAGAGGGCGACGTCTGGCTCTTCCGCGCGTTGTCGCGCGAGAAGCGCTGAAAGATGCGATGAGGGTACGCCCAGTGCTACGGCAAGTCTGAGACGGGGGTGGCGACGCGTGGCGTCGTGCATAAGAGCCCCCAAGAAGAGAATTGAGTAAGAAAACAGCCCCGTATGATACCCGTGAGTTAAATTTAACGTGGTTAAATTATCGTGACTGCTCGACGCTTCTGTTGATGCAGAAGCGTACTGTTCAACGAGGCCGTCCCCCAGGCACCACCAGGTATGAAGCCGAGCCAGCCCTGGCATTCGGGAAGGCCGTACGCGCGTTTCGTGTGGATCAGGGTGTTGCTCAGGAGGAACTGGCGGCACTGGCCGGAATTGAGCGTTCGCACATGGGCAAGATCGAGCGGGGGGAGCATTTGCCCTCCTTAGGCTTGGTACTTAAGATTGCTGCGGCACTCAGGATCAGTGGCACCAAACTGATGGCTGCAACGGAGCGCAATATGGCCCCTACTGCCGAGGTTTGAGGCTGACTTCTGAGAAGCTATCCGTCCAAACCTTCGCGTAGACGAACGATAAGCCGCTCCAGTGAGGCCGGCACATCGCCGCTGTCGGGCCGAAGCAGATAAGTTGTGATGATCGCCGACTCCACGGCCAAGGGACGAATCACGACGTCCGGTCGTTGGCTAATCGGAATTTTGGTGGCTGCCATGAAGCCGACACCATAACCGGCGCCGACCAGCGTAAGCATCATGTCTAACGAGGTTGCGTGCTCGACAACGTTCTGCCGATTTTCCAAAGGGCCAAGCAGCCGTGCTAATTCTCGGCAGTAGCCCTCACATATCTGTGGGTCGCACAAGACGAGCGGATGGCTGCCGAGTTCATCGAGCGGCACCTCCTTGTGGATGAGGAGCTCATGCCGGGCGGGTACGGCAACTACCAATGGGTCGTGCCAGATAGCTTGGGCAGTGATGCCATCGCCGACATCTGCAGCGTGTGCGAAGCCAATTGAAAAATCGCCGGCCCGCAGGCCTCGCACCTGCTCGGCCAAGGGGACTTCGCATAAGCGAATCTCGATCTCCGGTTCCTCTGCGCGACAACGCGCTAGGAAAGCTGACAGCCGTGAATCAATAGCGCCGTCAGATATAGCAATGCGTAGACTCCCTCGCAAACCTGCCGCGATTGCCCTTGCGTTGTCTTGCGCCTGCTCGAGGATAATGAATAGTCGACGGATGTCTTGCAGGAAGGCGGCACCGGCTGGGGTCAAGCGGGTCCCCCGTCTATCCCGGTCGAAGAAAACGACTCCTAACTCGTCTTCCAGTTCTTTAATCGCTCGGGACAAGGGGGGTTGCTCGATGTGCAGTCGCTCGGCAGCCCGTGTGAAGTGTAGTTCCTCGGCCAAAGCAACGAAGCATCGAAGGTGTCGTAACTCCATCTGTAGCGCCTTTTTAGTTGCAGATGCCAATTCCCTGCGCTGTCATCCCTCGTTGGACTACCGTTTAAGCCTAGCGTTAGCTTCACGACTGACTCAGCTTTTCGCCTGCTCGTATTCTTGGACGATTGCCTGCATGCCCCCCATTGCGAAGTGGAAAAGGTGTTCCACAACTGTGGCTGGCGGCATCTGAAACACTTCCTGCAAAGGTCCAGGAAAACTGCGCCCACCTACCAGCAGCATCAGGCAAGGCGCGCCGACACTCAGCAGGCACCTGGTCAGTGCGGGGTCTTCAGCCGGGATCTTCGTGATTTCACTGAGCATGCGCTTGACGAGCACCATCTTCGGCAGTGCTTCGTTCTGAAAAAGCACCTGCAGATGTGAACTCGGCGCCAGCACTTCCCTGGCCAGGATTCGCAGGTGCCAGGCTTGAGGCTCTTCGGTCGCACGTTGGACCAATTGCTCGATCAGAAAACGCAGCTTCGACGTTGGCGCCAGCTCGCTCTCGACCAGTTCGCGCAGATCGTTCACTCCCAACAGCCGCCGATGGGCCTCGGCCAGCACGGTCTGGTAGAGACCACTGCGGTTGCCGAAGTGATAGTTGATGGAGGCCAGATCCACGCGCGCTTCGGCGGCGATGGCCTTGTTGGTGGTTTCGGCGTAGCCCGTCGTGGCGAATAGTTCGCCTGTGGCCTCCAGGATTCGGGCTCGTGTCGCTTCGCCATCCGAGCGAAGACCGCGTGCGGGCTTGTTCATCCCTTGACTCTCTAGAGCAGATATGGATTGCATTCTCACCCAATTTAAAACTAAAATCAAATTAATGAAGGCGCTCCCGCCGCAGTCTTCTGCCGTCCGATCCTGATTCCTGAGACCTTTGACATGAAGAAACCTTTTATCCTCCTTGCCGCTGCCGTCACTGTTGGTCTCGTGGCGTGGGCTGCGTGGCACTTCAGTCAGCGCGACGGTGACGATGGGCTGGTGCTGCACGGCAATGTGGACATCCGCCAGATCTCGCTGGCCTTCGATGGCAGTGGCCGCGTGGCGGAAGTGCGAGCCGAAGAAGGCGACCGGGTGAAGGCCGGTGCGGTTGTGGGCCTGCTGGACACGCGCACGCTGGCCCTGCAGGCGGAGCAGGCGCAGGCGCAGATCGAGGTTCAGCAGCAGACCCTGCTGCGGCTGCGGACCGGCTCGCGTCCCCAGGAGATCGCACAGGCCCGCAGTCGGGTCACCGCGGCGCAGGCGGATGCGTCCCAAGCCGAGCAGGATCTCAAGCGTCTGCAAGGCATCGCAGCCAACACCCAAGGGCGCGGCGTCAGCGCTCAGGACCTGGATCGCGCCAGGAGTAATCACCAGGTCGCCCAGGCCAAGGTCGCCGAGCAGCGCGAAGCCTTGCGTCTGACCGAACTGGGTCCCCGGGCGGAGGAAGTCGCGGGCGCCCAGGCGCAGCTCAAAGCGGCGCAGGCACAGTTGGCGCTCCTTCAGCATCAGATCGCGCAGGGCGAGTTGAAGGTGCCCGCGGATGCGGTGGTGCGGTCGCGGCTGCTGGAGCCCGGCGACATGGCGACGCCGCAACGTCCGGTGTTGGCCTTGGCGCTGACCCAGCCCAAATGGGTGCGCGCCTATGTGGGCGAGCCCGACCTGGTCCGCGTCAAGCCGGGCATGGAGGCACAGGTGGTCGCCGATGGGCGCCCCGGCGAGCCTATCCCCGGCAAGATCGGCTACATCTCCTCGGTGGCCGAGTTCACGCCCAAATCGGTGCAGACCGAAGAACTGCGCACCAGCCTGGTCTACGAGGTGCGAGTGCTGGTCGACGACCCTCAGGACGTGCTGCGGCTGGGGCAGCCGGCAACGGTCCATCTGGCGGTGGCTGGCACTGCGCGATGAACGAGGGCAATGCAACGGTTCACCCACCGGTCCACGCTCAGGGCCTGTGCAAGACCTTCGATGCGCCGGGCGGCGGCCCGTTGCGCGCGGTAAACGACGTGTCGATGACGATAAGGGCGGGCGAGTTGACCGCCCTGGTCGGCCCGGACGGTGCCGGCAAGACCACGCTCATGCGCATGATGGCGGGACTGCTCACGCCCGACGGTGGATCGTTGCAGGTACTGGGTTGCGACGTCGCCAAGGATCCGCAGTCGGTCCAGGACCGCATCAGCTACATGCCGCAGCGATTCGGCCTGTACGAGGACCTGAGCGTGCAGGAGAACCTGGACCTGTATGCCGACCTGCACGGGGTGCCCCAGGAGGTGCGCCGCGAGCGCTTCGGGCGCATGCTGGAAATGACGGACATGGCCCGTTTCACCGAACGGCCGGCCGGCAAGCTGTCGGGCGGCATGAAACAAAAACTCGGTCTTGCCTGCACGCTGGTGCGCTCGCCGGACTTGCTGCTGCTGGACGAGCCCAGCGTGGGCGTCGATCCGCTGTCGCGCCGCGACCTGTGGAAGATCGTGCAGCAGTTGGTCGAGGACGAGAACCTCAGCGTGATCGTCAGCACGGCCTACATGGATGAAGCCGAGCGCTGCGCGCAGGTGTTCGTGATGCACGAGGGCCGGTTGCTGGCCGAAGGGGCGCCGCACGCGCTGCGCAGCCGCGCACGCGGCCTCACCTTCGTCGCCACACCGCGACCCGGTACGCCCGCGCGCGATCTGCAGGCGCGGCTGATCGATGAGGATGCGCTGATCATTGACGCCGTGCCCAAGGCCGGCGAGGTGTGGTTCATTCGCCAGCCCGAGGCGCAGGCGGATGCCGTCGATGCGTTGCTCGGCGACCTGGATCACCGGCCGCGCAGCGAGGACCTGGAAGACGCGTTCATGATGATGCTGCGCCAGCAGCAGGCCGAGGGTGCGGACAAGGAGGCCCCTGCCGAGGCGCCCGCGCCGTCGCCGCAGGTCGCGCCGGCGCGCAGCGACGACAAGCCGGTGATCGTCGTGCGCGACCTGGTGCGCAAATTTGGCGATTTCACCGCGGTCGCCAGCACATCCTTCGAGGTTGCGCGCGGGGAGATCTTCGGGCTGCTCGGCCCGAACGGCGCGGGCAAAACCACCACGTTCCGCATGCTTTGTGGTCTGCTGCCGGCCACCAGCGGCCACCTGGAAGTGGCCAGCCTGAACCTGCGCACGGCACGCGCCCAGGCGCGCGCACGGATCGGCTATGTGTCGCAGAAGTTCGCGCTGTACGGCAACCTGACCGTGCGCGAGAACCTGGAGTTCTTCGCTGGCGCCTACGGACTGCGCGGTGCTGCCATGCGTGATCGGGTGGCCGCGACCATCGAACAGTTCGGGTTGGACGCCGCTGCCGTGAGCGGGGTACTGCCGGGTGGCTACAAGCAGCGCCTGGCGATGGCGGCCGGCCTGCTGCACGAGCCGGAGATCCTGTTCCTGGACGAGCCGACCAGCGGCATCGATCCGCTGGCGCGCCGCTCGTTCTGGCGCACCATCACCTCGCTCGCCCAGTCGGGCGTCACCGTCATCATCACGACCCACTTCATGGAAGAGGCGGAGTACTGCGACCGCATCGCGATCCAGGACGCCGGCAAGATGCTGGCACTCGGCACGCCGCAAGAGGTGCGAGAGCAAGCCGGCGGCGAAGCGGGTGGCGACATGAACAGTGCCTTCATCGCCGTCGTCGAACAGGGCCGCGCCCAAAGCAGGCACGCGCAAGGAGGGGACAAGTGACCACCTCCGGCTTCGCAAGGCGGTTCACCGCACTGCTGCGCAAGGAAGTGCGCCAGATGCTGCGCGACAAGAGCAACCTGGCCGTCGGCCTGCTGCTTCCGGTCGCACTGATCCTGCTGTTCGGCTACGGCTTGTCGTTCGACGTGAAGAATGCGCCGATCGCGGTGGTGCTCGAAGACAGCTCACCCACCGCACGCGAGGTCGTCGCAGGCCTGCAAGGCTCCGCCTACCTGTCTCCGACGTTGACCACCAGCATGACGCAGGCCGAAGCCCGCATGCGGGCCGGCGAGATCGACGCGATCGTGCGCATTCCGATGGACTTCTCGCGTCGCCTGGCGACCGGCGACGCGACAATCCAGATCGTGCTCAACGGCGTGGAGTCGACCACCGCGTCGGCTGTCGAGGGCTACGTGAGCGGTGCAATCGGCGTCTGGGCGCAGCGCCAGGGAGACCGCGCAGGCGGCAAGGCCCCAGCGGGCGCGAGCGTTGAGGTGGTGCAGCGCACCTGGTTCAACGAGGCCAACAACAGCTCCTGGTACCTGGTCCCCGGCCTCATCGTGCTCGTGCTCACGCTGGTGGGGGCTTTCCTGACTTCGCTGCTGATCGCCCGGGAGTGGGAGCGCGGCACGCTGGAATCGCTGTTCGTCACGCCGGTGCGTCCGACCGAACTCGTGCTCGCCAAGCTCACGCCCTATCTGGCGATCGGCGCGATCGACCTGACGCTGTGCCTGCTGGCCGCCCGGTTCCTGTTCGAGGTGCCGATGCGCGGCTCGCTGTGGATCATCGTCCTGGCGTCGATGCTGTATCTCGCCGTGTCGCTGCTGCTGGGGCTGTTCATCTCGGGCAAGACGCGCAACCAGTTCCAGGCCAGCCAGATGGCGCTGCTGACCAGCTTCATGCCCGCCATGATGCTGTCGGGCTTCGTGTTCGACCTGCGCAACGTGCCGGTGGTGATCCAGGTGATCAGCCAGTTGTTGCCGGCCACGCATTTCATGGGCCTGATCAAGACGCTGTTCCTAGCGGGCGACCACTGGCCCACCATCGTGCGCAGCCTGCTGATCCTCTCGGCATACGCCGTGGTGCTGACCTACGCGACGCGGCGCACGCTGCGCAAGACATTGGATTGACCGCCATGACGTCCTTTATTGCCACCCTCGCGCAGATCGGCGCCCTGGTCAAAAAAGAGATCCTGGCGCTGGTCAAGGAGCCCTCCAGCCGGGCCATCCTGTTCCTGCCCGCGCTGCTGCAGGCCCTGCTGTTCGGCTACGGCGCGACTTACGACCTCAAGTACGTTCCGTATGCCGTGCTGGACCAGAGCCGCAGCGCGGCGTCGGTCGAACTGCTGTCGCGGCTGGACGGCACCGGCGTGTTCGAACGCGAGGCCACGCTGACCTCGCCCGAGCAGATCGCCGGCCAGGTCGACGCCGGCAAGGCGCTGATGGTGGTCAGCATTCCTTCGGACTTCCATACGCGCCTGGCGGCCGGACAGCGGGCACCTCTGCAGATCATCCTGGACGGGCGCAATTCGTCGACCGCGGGCTCGGCCGCCGGCTACGTCGGCTCCATCGTGGCCGACTACAACGCCTCGCTCGGAAGCGGCGCACAAGGCGTCACGATCGAGCGGCGCGCCTGGTACAACCCCAACCTGGAATCGCGCTGGAACCTCATGCCGGCGCTGATCGCGGCATTGAGCATGATGCAGACCCTGCTGCTATCGGCGCTGTCGGTGGCCCGCGAGCGCGAGCAAGGCACGTTCGACCAGTTGCTGGTCACGCCGCTCACGCCGATGCAGATCCTGATCGGCAAGGCGCTCCCGGCGATCCTGGTCGGGCTCATCCAGTCCACCGTCATCTTCCTGATCATCCGGTTCTGGTTCGAGATCCCGATGAACGGGTCGGTGTGGCTGCTGTACCTCGGGCTCATCACCTTCACCATCGCGGCGGTCGGGGTCGGACTGTCGATCTCCGCCCTGTCGCTGACCATGCAGCAGGCGATGCTCTACACGTTCTTGCTGATCATGCCGCTGATGCTGCTGTCCGGCCTGCTCACGCCGGTGCGCAACATGCCGCAAGTGCTGCAGCTTGCCACCTATGTCAATCCGCTGCGGTTCGGCATGAGCATCGTGCGCCGCGTCTATCTCGAAGGCGCGGGCTTCGGCGACGTGGCGCTGGAGTTCATCCCCTTGCTCGTGCTGGCCGCCATCACGCTGCCGCTGGCGGCGTGGCTGTTCCGCAACCGTCTCTCTTGATCACGGGTACCCGTATGTTCGATTTGCAGCGCCACATTCCTCATCCAACACGCCGCGGCCTGGCGAACTGCGCATTGGCGGTGGCCCTGGCAGCGGCATTGGCCGGCTGCGCGGTCGGGCCGGATTTCGTGAAACCGACGCCCGTGGCCCCGGACGATTGGACGAGCTGGCGCAGCGCCGAGGATTCCCTGCGCGCGTTGGGCGCTGCCGACCAGCCCCTGCCCCCGCACTGGTGGCAGGCCTTCAACGATCCGGTGCTGGACAACCTGACGCAGCGGGCCTTGGTTTCCAGCCCGGACCTGCAGACCGCCGCGCTGCACTTTGCGCAGGCCCGCGTCCAGCGCAGCACGACGGCCGCCCAGCGCGGGCCGGAGGTAGGTGTCAGCGGGAGCGCCAATCGCCAGCGCCAGAGCGAGTACGGTGCCGGCACCCGCATGATCGACGCGATCGGCGGCGATCGCGAGAGCCTGGTGAATGTGTTGAGCGAGCCGTTCACGCTGTATCAGGCCGGCTTCGACGCATCATGGGAAGTAGACCTGTGGGGGCGCGTGCGGCGCTCCATCGAGGCCGCTGATGCCGACGTGGACCGCCAGGCGGCACTGCTGGACCTTGCTCGGCTGACACTGGTCAGCGATGTGGCCCGCAACTACTTCGAACTGCGCACCACGCAGCGCCAGATCCTCCTGGCGCGCGAGGACATCACGGCGTTGGAGGATCGGTTGGGCATCCTGCAGGCCCGGGTGGATGGCGGCGTCATCGACCACCTGAACCTGGAGCAGCAACGCGCGGAGCTTGCGGCCATCAAGGCGCAGTTGCCCGGCCTGCTGGCCCAGGAAGGCGCGAGCGCCAACCAGATCGCGTTGTTGCTGGGCGAGCGCCCCGGCGCGCTGCGCGAGACGCTGGCAGCGCCCCCTGCCAGCGACGGCACGACGGCGCTTCCCGATCTCGCGCTGGGTTTGCCTTCGGAAGCGGCGCTGCGCCGACCCGACATCCGAGCCGCCGAAGCCCGGCTGCATCGGGCGACCGCGAGCATCGGCGTGGCGCGGGCGGACCTGTACCCCAGCATCCGGCTTGGCGCGCGCTTTGGTTACGAGTCCTACCTGAGTGGCGAGTTCTCCGACTGGGGCAGCCGCGCCTGGTCGGTCGGGCCCAGCCTGAACCTGCCTTTGTTCGACGGTGGCCGGCGCAGGAGCGTGGTGCAACTGCGCGAGCTGGAGCAGCAGGAAGCGGCCGTGAGCTACCAACAGACGGTACTACAGGCGTGGCAGGAGATCGATGACGCGCTTAGCGCCTACAACGCGGAGCAGCAGCAAGCGCAGCAATTGCAAGCCCGGGTGCGCAGTGCGGCAGACGCCTATCAACTGGCCCAGGCGCGCTACGACGGCGGGACGGCCGACTTCATCACGGTGCTCGACAGCCAGCGCAGCTTCCTGCAGGCGCGCCGCGACCTGACGGCCAGCCAAGGGCGGCTGAACAACCGCTACGTGACGATCCAGAAGGTGGTAGGCAACGCCCCCCAGGTTGAGAAGCCGACGGCGGCTGCGACATCAGGGGAATGACACGACGTGGCACACAACACACTGGCGACGCAGCCCCGGACACGTAGGAGAGTACTTGGCAGGCAAAGACGCCCCGTCAGGTGCCTCCTGCTGGCCGTCATGGCGTCGCTGTGTGTGGGGTGCGCCGGTGTCAAGGTGGGAACCGTCAGCCCCGAGGACTACATCTCCCAGCGACGCGGGGATGTGCTGACCACCGGCAAGCTCAGCGCCTCGGCCCGCGACGTGCTCACGAGTCTTGCGATCTCGCCAGAGCGATGCCGGGAGAATGTCAGCGACTGCGCCCAGTTGCTGACGCGCAGCGATGTCATTGGCATGGAACGTCAACTCGCCACGGCAGCGGAGCTGTGGTTGCAGGAAGCCATGCGCCAGGAGCGGCAAGGCGTGACCGGCCACCAGCGCTTCGAGGGCCTGTTGGGGGCCTATCTGCAGGTGGCGCGCCATGCCTACGCCTATCTGTTCTTCACCCCACGCCTGCCGGGGGATCGGGCGTTCGAGGATCGCCAGACGCAAGTTCGCGACTACTACAACTATGCGGCGCAGCAGGCGGCCGCGCTGTTGTTCGAGCAGTACCGCGACGCGCGGCAGCATGTCGGAGATAGCATCCAGGTGGGCGATTGGCTGCTGCGTGGAGACATGTCCGGCGTGTACCAGAACGGCCCCCCACCACGTGCAAGCGAACTGCTCCCGGCGTCGCGGCTCACCTTCCAGGGCATCCGAAGCATCTACCGGCGTGACGGCTTCGGGGCCGAACTCGTGGTGGCGACCGGTGCTGGGGACGAGGACCGCGCGGCTTCGGCGCACGCCTATAGCGAGACACCATATCGGCCGGTCACGGCCATCCTGGCCTTTCCGGGAAGCACGCTGGAGCAGGTGCTTCGCGCTCGCGAAGTCACCCTGGTCGGATACGACCCCTACCGGCACGACGGCCTGCAGATCCAGGGCACCTCGGTGCCGCTCGCAGCCAACTTCACCTCCGCCTACGGTCTGTGGCTGGCGCGCTCGGGGTTTTCCGTGCAGGCCCTGCGCACGGTCCTGGGCAGGAGCCGCAGCCTGGACGCCCCGCATGTCTATCTGATGCAGCCCTTCGACCCCAACCGCCGGGTCATCATCATGCTGCACGGATTGGCCAGCAGTCCCGAGGCCTGGATCAACGTCGCCAATGACATCATGGGCGATGAAGCGTTGCGCCAGCGCTACCAGGTCTGGCAGGTGTACTACCCCACCAATGCGCCTCTTGCGTACAACCACGCGGCGATTCGGAGCGCGCTCACCGCGACCTTCCAGCATTTCGATCCTTCGGGCGCCACCGCCGCCTCGCGCGACATTGTCGTCGTCGGCCACAGCATGGGCGGAGTGCTGGGCCGATTGCTGGTCTCGTCCTCCGGCAGTGTGCTGCTCGATACGGTCAAGGCGGGCCGCCAACTGGAGGGCGAGCGGTTCGAGAGATTCCGAACCGCGGTCGAGGGCTTTTTGAGCTTCGAGCCATACCCGGGCGTGACGCGCGCGATCTTCATTGCGGCGCCCCACAGAGGGACCCCATTCGCGGGCAACCGGCTCTCGCGGTTCCTCTCCGGACTCATCACGTTGCCGGCACAAGTGGTCAATCGGGCGGTACGACTGCAGCAGGTCATCGGTGACAAGGAGGTCACGCCAGCCAGCTTGCCGACCTACTTACCCAACGGGGTCGACAACCTGAGGGATTCTGACCCCTTCATCCGCGCCGCAGCCGAGCTCCCGATTTCTGCCAGCGTGCGCTACCACAGCATCGTTGCGAACCACACGCCGGACAGGGCCCTCGTCGATTCCGATGACGGCCTCGTGCCATACCGCAGCGCACATCTTGCCGGCGCGCAATCGGAGCTGGTCATCCCGTTTTCCCACAGCGTGCAAGAGACCCCGGAGGCGATCCTGGAGGTGCGACGCATTCTTCGCGAGCACCAGCGGGCGATTCCGGGGCCAGGGAGCACAACGCGTGAGTGATCTTGTTCAGACGTCGGCCAGACAGCCGTTCCCCGTTGCACGGGAGCCTTCGGGGGATCCGTGCTCAGGGCGCGGTGCCGCGCCGGCGACAGATCCTCCTGCTCCATATGCCAACCAGAGTGCGACACCATGACAAACGATCCCAGCAAACAATCCCCGCCGCCTGGAGTGCAGCGCGGTACCGACGGCATCTCCGTGGGCCACTCCGCGCGCGTCGAGCGTGTGCTCACCCTGGACAACCTTCAGTTGGGTGTGGCGCTTGCCAGTGACACCGTTCCCGCAGAGGGGAACACGCGAACCGTGGCCTCCATGCGTGGCAGTGCCTGGGTCGGCATCGGCACCTGGCTCGGGGGATTGATCGCCTCGGCGATCGGCGAGTGCCTGTCCGGCACCCGTCTGGTCTGCCGTGGACAGCGCCTGCGGTTTCTGGCGCCGGTCCGTCTGGGTGATCGCCTTCGGGCCGAGGTAACCGTCACCGAGCACCATCCGGCAACGGGTCGCATGGTCCTGCACTGTGCCTGCTCCAACCAGGACGGCATATCGGTCGCCGACGGCGAAGTGGAGGTGGCACCCAGCGATGTGCCCGGCGGCGACGATCAGATCGATATCGGGCTGAGCGTGGATGTGGGCGGCAGCATGCAGCGCATGCTGTCTCACGTTCAGACGCTGGACGCCATCCGTGTCGCGGTCGTACATCCCTGCGACGAAGCCAGCCTGTCAGCCGCGCTGGATGCACGCCGGGCCGGACTGATCGAGCCTGTCCTGGTGGCCCCGCGCGCCAAGCTGGACGTGGTTGCCCAGCAACACGGGCTGGATCTGACCAGCATCGAGGTCATCGACGTACCGCACAGCCACGCAGCTGCCGAACGCGCGGTCGAGATGGCCGGCAATGGCGAGGTCGAGGCCTTGATGAAGGGCAGCCTGCACACCGACGAGCTGATGGCCGCCATCCTCGCACCGGCCAGCCGGCTTCGCACCAAGCGACGCATCAGCCACTGTTTCGTGTTGCAAACGCCTGGTTACCCCCGGCCCTTCATCGTCACCGATGCCGCGATCAATCTGGCACCGGACCTGGCGCAGAAAGCCGACATCGTGCGCAATGCCATCGAGCTGGCCCACGTCATCGGCGTGGCCGATCCCAAGGTCGCCATTCTGGCGGCGGTGGAGACTGTCAACCCGGCCATGCCCGCGACGCTGCACGCGGCGGCGCTGTGCAAGATGGCCGACCGAGGGCAGATCGTCGGCGGTGTGCTGGATGGACCGCTGGCGTTCGACAACGCCATCTCGGCCGTGGCGGCACGAACCAAAGGCATCGTCTCGGCAGTGGCAGGACAGGCCGACATCCTGGTGGTCCCCGACTTGGAGAGCGGCAACATGCTTGCCAAGCAATTGATCTACCTCGGACAGGCGGCCAGTGCCGGCATCGTGCTTGGTGCCAAGGTTCCGGTGATCTTGACCAGCCGCGCCGACAGCCGCCAGGCACGGGTCGCGTCCTGCGCCATAGCTCTGATGCTGGCGCACCAGTACAGGCAGACGCCGCCATGACGCCGTTGTCCACACCCACCACGCTCAGGGGCAATCCCCACAGCGTGTCTTGCCCGCGCTGTGCGTCGATGCCACAGCCTCCTGCTTTTGTTCGATGGACTCGATCTCACATGCACAGCCATTCGTTAAGACTGGCCGTCTGCGCCGCCGCCCTGTTGATGAGCGGCTGCGCCTCGATGGCACCTGCGCTCGACAAGCCGGCCGTGGCGATGCCCGCGGCGTACGCGCACGGCACGCCATCCGGGGCGCAGGGTTCTACCGCAGCCGCGACCCTGGCCTGGCGTGACTACTTCACCGACCCCGTGCTGGCGCAGCTGATCGCGCAGGCGCTCGCGAACAACCCGGACATGCGCACTGCGGTGCTGCGGGTCAGGGAGGCACAGGCCGCCTACGGAGTGCAGCGCGCCGACCGGCTGCCTACCATCGGCGTGGGCCTGGACGCCACGCGGGCGCGCACGCCGGCCGACCTGAGCCTGAGCGGCCGAGCGGCCACCGCCAGCCAGTACCAGGCCGGGCTGGGCCTGAGCAGTTGGGAGATCGACCTCTGGGGGCGCATCGCGAGCCTCAATGAAGCGGCGCTGCAGAGCTTCCTGGCCACCGACGCGGCCCGTCGTGCGGTGAGCGTCTCGCTCGTCGCCGAGGTGGCCGATGCCTACTTGGGCCTGCGCGAATTGCAGGAGCGATTGCGGCTGGCACAGGCAAGCGAAACCAGCCAGCGCGAGTCGCTGCGCATCTTCACCCGGCGCCTGGAGGTGGGCTCTGCTTCCCGTCTTGAACTGACGCAGGTGCAGACCCTGCTGACCCAGGCCGAGTCCCTGGTCGTGCAGGTGCAGCAGGAGCGTGACGCGCAAAGATTGGCCCTGAGCATCCTGGTGGGCGATCTGTCGGATGCCGCGATTCCGATGGACGATGCCACTGCAGTCGACGCGGACATCCTGGCTCCGGTGTCACCGGGCCTGCCTTCGGACCTGCTGTACAGCAGGCCCGACGTCGTTGCCGCAGAGCACCAATTGCGGGGCGCCAATGCCAACATCGGTGCGGCACGCGCGGCGTTCTTCCCGCGCATCAGCCTCACCGCCTTTGGCGGCGCCGCCAGTACGGAGCTGGACCAGCTGTTCCGAGGCGCCAACCGCGCTTGGAGTTTCGCGCCCAGCCTGTCGCTGCCGATCTTCGATGCAGGACGCAATCGCTCGAACCTGGAGCTGGCCGAGGTGCGCAAGAACCTGGCCGTGGTGCAGTACGAGCAGACGGTGCAGAACGCCTTTCGCGACGTGGCCGATGCGCTGTCGGCGCAGCATTGGCTCGAACGCCAGGTCGGTATCCAGCAGCGCGCCGTCCAAACGCAGATCGAGCGCGCGCGGCTGTCCCGCCTGAGCTACGACAACGGCGCGTCTCCGTTTCTCGACGTGCTGGATGCCGAGCGCAACCTGATCTCATCCCAGCAGCAACTGGTTCAGACACGTCGCGCATTGCTATCGAGCCGCATTGCGCTGTACGCCGCATTGGGCGGTGGAACGCAGGATTCCGGCGATGCGCCGCTGTCGTCCACGCAGCCCCTTCCTACCGCCCCTTATTCGCGTTGATGACCATGGCCCTATCTCTGAACAAAAAACTGATTCTCCCCGTTGTGGCGATCGCGTTGGCCGCCGCTGGCTGGTACGCGTGGCAACACTTTGCCCTCGGGCAAGACGACGGCTCCGTCATCGGCGGCAACGGACGCATCGAGGCCACCGAGGTCGATATCGCCACCAAGCTGGCAGGCAGGGTGAGCGACATCCTGGTCGACGAGGGTGCCTTCGTGAAGGCGGGCCAGACACTGGCCACCATGCAGGTGCAGACCCTGGAGGCGCAGTTGCGCGAAGCGCAGGCGCAGCGCCAACAGGCGATCAACGCCGTGGCCAGCGCCCAGGCCCAGGTGGCGATGCGCGAGAGCGACAAGACTGCGCTGGTGGCCCAGATGCGCCAGACCGAAGCCGAGCTCAATGCCGCCAGGCGGCGGCTCGTCCGTTCCGAGACGCTCGTCAAGGAAGGCGCCACCTCCACGCAGACGCTCGACGATGACAGCGCCCGCGCGCTCAGCGCCGATGCCGCCGTCGCTGCGGCCCGGGCGCGCGTGGCCTCCGCCGATGCCGCCATCACGGCCGCGCGAACACAAGTGACCAGCGCACAGTCCCAGGTCGCCGCAACGGACGCCACGCTGGAGCGCATCCAGTCCGAGATCGACGACAGCCAGCTCAAGGCGCCGCGCGACGGCCGGGTGCAGTTTCGTGTGGCGCAGCCGGGCGAGGTGCTGGGTGCCGGCGGCCGGGTGATGAACATGATCGACCTGTCGGACGTTTACATGACCTTCTTCCTGCCCACTGAAGCGGCGGGACGGCTGGCGTTGGGCTCGGAGGTGCGCATCGTGCTGGACGCGGCGCCGGACTACGTGATTCCGGCCAAGGTCTCCTTCATCGCCAGCGCTGCCCAGTTCACGCCCAAGACGGTGGAGACCGCCAGCGAGCGCCAAAAGCTGATGTTCCGCGTGCGCGCACACATCGACCGCGAGTTGCTGCGCAAGCACCTGGAGTACGTGAAGACTGGCTTGCCCGGTGAGGCCTGGGTGCGGCTCGATGACTCGCAGGAGTGGCCAGCCCGACTCGCCCTGAAGGTCCAGCCATGACGCAATCGGCGCTGGTCACAAGCACGGACGTCGTCCGCCTTGAGCAGGTGGAACTGCACTACGGCAAGATCCGGGCGCTGGCCGGCATCACGCTGGACGTCCCAGCGGGGCGCATGGTGGGCTTGATCGGCCCCGATGGCGTCGGCAAGTCGAGCCTGCTGTCGCTGGTGGCGGGCGCCCGCGCAGTGCAGGGCGGACACGTGCAGGTGCTGGGTGGCGACATGGCGAGCCGGCGCCACCGCAACGCGGTCTGCCCGCGCATCGCCTATATGCCGCAAGGGCTGGGCAAGAACCTCTATCCGACACTGTCGGTGGAAGAGAACCTGCAGTTCTTCGCGCGCCTGTTCGGCCACGACGCGGCCGAGCGGCGCCGGCGCATCGACGATCTCACTGCAGCCACCGGCCTGCACAAGTTCCTGGCGCGCCCGGCCGGCAAGCTCTCCGGCGGCATGAAGCAAAAGCTCGGCCTGTGCTGCGCACTGATCCATGACCCGGACCTCCTGATCCTGGACGAGCCCACCACGGGCGTCGATCCGCTGGCCCGTGCGCAGTTCTGGGACCTGATCGCGCGCATTCGCACCGATCGCCCCGCGATGAGCGTGATCGTCGCCACGGCCTACATGGACGAGGCGCAGCGCTTCGACTGGCTGGTCGCCATGGACGATGGCCAGGTACTGGCGACCGGCACGCCCGCGCAACTGCTGTCGCGTACCAGCAGCGATTCGCTGGAGGCCGCATTCATCGCGTTGCTGCCCGAAGACAAGAAGCGTGGCCACCAGCCGGTGGTGATCCCGCCGCTGCAAGCCTCGGAAGACGACATCGCCATCGAAGCCGATGGGCTGACGATGCGCTTCGGCGACTTCGTCGCGGTGGACCACGTCTCCTTCCGCATTCGCCGCGGCGAGATCTTCGGCTTCCTCGGCTCCAATGGCTGCGGCAAGAGCACCACCATGAAGATGCTCACCGGGCTGCTGGAGGCGAGCGAGGGCCGGGCCTGGCTGTTCGGCCACGAGATCGATCCGCGGGACATCGCAACCCGTCGGCGGGTCGGCTACATGTCCCAGGCCTTCTCGCTGTATGGCGAGTTGACCGTCCGGCAGAATCTGGCACTGCACGCCCGGCTGTTCCAGGTGCCCGAGGAGGACATCGACGCGCGGGTGGCCGAGATGGAGCAGCGCTTCGGGCTGGGCGAGGTGCAGGACAGCCTGCCCGAGAGCATGCCGCTGGGCATGCGCCAGCGGCTGTCGCTCGCCGTGGCGATGGTGCATAAGCCGGAGTTGCTGATTCTTGACGAGCCGACTTCTGGCGTGGACCCGGTCGCGCGCGATGCCTTCTGGCGGCTGCTGGTCGAGCTGTCGCGTCGCGACAAGGTCACCATCTTCATCTCCACCCACTTCATGAACGAGGCCGAGCGCTGCGATCGCATGTCGATGATGCATGCCGGCAAGGTGCTCGATAGCGACACGCCGGCCAATCTGGTAGAAAAACGCGGGGCGCAGACACTGGAAGAAGCCTTCATCGGCTACCTGGTCGAAGCCGGCGGCGGTGCGCCCCAGGCCGACACGCCTGTCGGCGCAGGCCCCGCCCAGGCC
>NZ_WKEE01000118.1:0-513 GCF_021605635.1 Stenotrophomonas sp. PA-6-5C | reverse complement strand
ACTGTGGGTTTGCGGGGACGCCGTGAATCCGTCCATGGAGGCTTGGTCGCCGCATCCATGCGGCTCACACCCCGCAAACCCACAGTGCCCCGCCTTCGACAGTTCCCCGCGAGCAGTAGATCCACACCATGCGTGGATGAATCTCCATCGAAATCGAATATTTCGACAATTGATCAAAGAGCATCCACGCATGGCGTGGATCTACGTGTCGACCAAGGTCGACACCCACCAACAGCAGCAGAAATCTGTCGAAGGCGGGGTGGGTCCGGTTGCGGGGGTGTCCGCGGCATGGATGCCGCGGCCAAGCCTACAGGGACGTATTTACGGCGTCCCCCGCAACCGGACCCACCCCGCCATCCCACGGAATGCCCGCTGTTGCTTTGGCTGTCGCCATTGCCCTGGCATCGGCGGGGGGGCGGCGGCGCGCCCGCGCAGAACGTGTCTCGTCTTCTCATCTCACGCCGTCGCCGCCGGTAGCGACTGGTGGGTCCGCGTTGTGGGGGTGGTCTGCGC
>NZ_WKEE01000117.1:0-617 GCF_021605635.1 Stenotrophomonas sp. PA-6-5C | reverse complement strand
TCCGCATCAGTCGTTCGATGCGGTGCAGGCCGCAGGGATAGCCTGCCTCCAGCACATCACGCCATACACGGCGTGCGCCGTAGGTGCGGTCACTATCGACGAAGCTCAGCCGCGCTTGCTGGCCGAGTGTCTCGTCACTCAGGCTGCGCCGGCTCCGCGGCCGGGTCAGCCACGCGTAGAACCCGCTGCGAGACACACCGAGCGCCTCGCACAACATCAACACCGGCCAGCCCCCTCGGTGCTTCGCCACGAAGCCGTACTTCACATGGACTCCCTGGCGAAATAGGCCGCGGCTTTTTTCAGGATGTCGCGCTCCATCTTGAGCTTGGCGACTTCCTTCTTGAGACGTTCGATCTCGGCCTGCTCGGGCTTCATCTGCCCTTGGCCGGGGAACGCGTGGTGCGGATCGGCTGCCGATTCGCGCACCCATTTGCGCAGCACGTTCTCATGTAGGTCCAAGTCGCGGCACGCCTGCGCCAGCGACACGCCCCGCTCCCTGACCAACCTCACCGCCTCAAGCTTGAACTCGCGGCTGAATGTTCTTCTTACTGCCATGCACCACCTCCGGTTTCATCATCACACCTAAACTCGGTGTCTGTGAAACCGGCAGCAGTCCA
>NZ_WKEE01000116.1:0-1028 GCF_021605635.1 Stenotrophomonas sp. PA-6-5C | reverse complement strand
CCTTTGAGGGTGGCAAATACCCGTTCCACCACCGCGTTGTCCCAGCAATTCCCCTTCCGGCTCATGCTCTGGGTGATGCCGTTGTCGCGCAGGATCTCGGCCATCGCGTGGCTGGTGTATTGCCGCCCTTGGTCCGAGTGGAACAGCAGTCCCGCCTGGGGGCAGCGCTGTTTCAGTGCGCCGCGCAGGGCTCTGACCGCCAACCACGCATCTGCTTCGTGGGAATGCGCCCAACCCACGATTCGACGGGCATACATATCCACAACGACGGCCAGATACAGCCACCCCTGCTGGGTGGGGATGTAGGTGATATCGCCAGCCCAGACTTGATTTGGCGCCTCCGGATTGAACTGACGGTCCAGGATGTTGGGAGCGGTCAGCGCCTGCGGCCCAAGGCTGTGGTACTTGTGCCGCTTGTGCTGTCGCGCCCTGACACCGGCCCGGCGCATCAGCGTCCGGGCGCGGTAGCGACCAACCTGCAGACCGCTATTGGTCAGTTCCCGGGCCATCCTGCGTGAGCCGCAGCTGCCCCGGTGGGACTTATGAATGCGACGAACCAGATCAACCTGGGCCAGCAGCTCCCGGTCGATGCGAGGCTCCCGATGCAGCCAGGCGTAGTAGCTGCTACGGGGATAGTCCATCAACTGGCACACCAACCGGATCGGAGCGGCCTTCCCCAATTCCTGGATCACTTGTTCCGGTGATCGCTGTCCCGAATGAAGAAGGCGATGGATTTTTTTAGCAGGTCGCGCTCCTCCTTGAGCCTGCGGTTCTGGGCTTCCAGTTCGGCGATTCTGACCTGCGCATCTACTGGTGGCGCCTCCGCATGCGGGTCATGTTTTCGCCGCCACTGCTCGATCCACCGCCTCAGCGCCGTCGGGCCGACGTCCATCAGCTGGCAGACGTCTCTTACTGTCTGCCCCTCTACAACGACAAGGCGAACCGCCTCGTCCCTCATGCCCTGAGTGATCTGTTTTGCCATGGGTCTACCTCGATGCTCGAAAATGATCCTATCGAGTGTCCAAGTT
>NZ_WKEE01000115.1:0-1431 GCF_021605635.1 Stenotrophomonas sp. PA-6-5C | reverse complement strand
TGAAGTGACCCCCGAGAGTTGGACGGTGGGGTCAAGCGGCCGCTTGAGCCTGTTCCCGGTACTGTACCGGGCTCAGGCCCTTCAATTTCAATCTGATGCGCTCTTGGTTGTAGTACTTGATGTACTCCACGAGCCCAGCCTCCAGACTCTCGATGCTGTCAAAGCTGTTCAGGTAGAAAAATTCTGACTTCAGCGTCCCGAAAAAGCTTTCCATTGCCGCATTGTCCAGGCAGTTGCCACGCCGGGACATGCTTTGCTTCAACGAGTGCTTTTCCAGAATGTGCCGGTAGTTTTCATGCTGGTACTGCCAGCCCTGGTCGGAGTGGATCATGGGGCGCTCATCCGGGGAGAGCTTGTTGATGGCTTCGTCCAGCATCTGACCTACCAGATCGAACACGGGCTGACGCTTGATCTGATAAGCCACGATTTCGCCGTTGTAGAGGTCCATGATCGGCGACAGGTAGAGCTTCATCCCTTGCACCTTGAACTCGGTGACGTCGGTCACCCACTTCTGGTTGGGCCGCTCGGCATGGAACTGGCGATTGAGGTCATTGCCAACCACAACATTGGCTGCCCCTTTGAAAGATCGGTAGCGCTTCACGCGGACCCGTGATTTCAGGCCCATCTCTCCCATCAGACGCTGTACCCGCTTGTGATTGGTCCGATGGCCCTGATTGGCCAATTCCAGCGTCACCGTGCGATAGCCATAGCGCCCTTGGCTTTGATCGTAGATTGCACGGATGCGCTCGCACAGATCTGCCTCGTCCTGATCCGGATGGGCCAGGACATGGTTCTGGTAATAGAAAGTACTGCGCGACAGCTCTGCCGCTTCGAGCAGAAGCGACAGCGTATGAACCTGCCTCAATCCTTGGATGGCTTGCGCTTTGCGTCCTGCGCCGCCTGCTCTTCCCGGATCAAGGCATCGAGTTTTTTTAGGTAGTCGGTCTCCGCACGCAGGTAGGCGACTTCCTTGAGCAGCTCATCGCGGCTCATATCCTCAGGTGGTTTGGACGAACGGGTCTTTTTCATCGGCTTTCGGAGCGGCAGCGGCGGCGGTGCCAACGCTTGGGCACCGCCCTGAGCATACAGGCGCCGCCACTGCCCCACTGCGCCGGCATCGCCAATCTGAAAGTAGGTGGTGGCCTCACGCCCGGACATGCCGTCCCGGCTCATCTTCTCCAGAACAGCCAGCTTGAACGCGAGGTCATAGGACCGGGTCTGGCGGTGAAACCCGCGCCAACCGTGCAGCCGATACGTAGCCACCCAGCGTCTGACCGTGGAGAACTCCAAACCGTGGTGTCGGGCGATGGCTTTGACCGACGTGGAGGTCTTGCAGGCTTCTTTGGCGACCTGCAGTTTGAATCGAGCTTCGTACCTGTTCATGTATCCCTCGGGGTTGGATCTGGCGTCCAACTCCCGGGGGTCACTTCA
>NZ_WKEE01000114.1:0-1479 GCF_021605635.1 Stenotrophomonas sp. PA-6-5C | reverse complement strand
GGGTTGGGATGGGGCAACGGGTGGCGTTTCCCGGCGTGACGAAGTCGTTAAACCGCGCGCGGGTGGCGCATTGTATCGGTTTGTTTCAGTGTGTCGGTGGCGTGTCCCGATCTATCTGTCACAATGTTCAGATCGGTCGCCATGACATGGCGGGCCCGTACCGACTCAACGACAAGCCAGGAACCGCTGTGAGCCAGATCCCCACCCTCGACATCACCCGTTTCGACAGTGACCGCGACGCCTTCGTGGCCGAGCTGGGGGCGGCATATCGCCAATGGGGGTTTGCCGGCATCCGCAACCACGGCATCCCGCAGGCCGACATCGATGCGGCCTACGACGTCTTCAAGGCCTTCTTCGCACTGCCGGATGAGACCAAGCGCAAGTACCACGTGGCTGGCAGCGGCGGCGCCCGTGGCTATACCCCGTTCGGTGTGGAGACCGCCAAGGGCTCCAAGCACTTCGACCTGAAGGAGTTCTGGCACATCGGCCGCGAGATTGCCGACGATTCCAAGTACCGGGACGTGATGGCGCCGAACCTGTGGCCGTCCGAGGTCGAGGGCTTCCGTGAGCGTGGTTACGGCCTGTACCAGGCGTTGGACAACCTGGGTTCGCGTGTGCTGTCGGCCCTGGCCCTGCACATCGGCCTACCGGAGCACTTCTTCGCCGACAAGACCAATTTCGGCAATTCGATCCTGCGCCCGATCCATTACCCGCCGATCACCACCGACGACATTCCGAACGTGCGTGCCGGTGCACATGGCGACATCAACTTCATCACGCTGCTGGTCGGTGCCAGCGCGGCAGGCCTGGAAGTGCAGTCGCATGATGGGGACTGGGTGCCGTTTACCTCGGACGCGGACACCATCGTGGTCAACATCGGCGACATGCTGCAGCGCCTGACCAACCACGTGTATCCGTCGACCATCCACCGCGTGGTCAATCCCCCGGGCGAGCTGGCCCGCCAGCCGCGCTATTCGGTGCCGTTCTTCCTGCACCCGAACCCGGACTTCCTGATCGACGTGCTGCCCTCGTGCATCAGCGAGGAGAACCCGAGCCGGTATCCGGAGCCGATCACCGCGCACGGCTTCCTCGAAGAGCGCCTGCGCGAGATCAAGCTGAAGTAATGAAGAAGCCGCCGAAAGGCGGCTTTTTCATTACGGGTAGCGCCGGGCCATGCCCGGCGAGCGCAGCGGAGGGTGTTCGGCAGGGCTGCGCCCTGCACCCGCAGAGGCCAGAGCCAAAGCCAAAGCCAGAGCGGCTCTGGGATGTTCCGTGGGGAGGCGGGGAGGTGTCGGATGGCGGGGACGCCGTAAACCCATCCCTGGGGGCTTGGCCGCGGCATCCATGCCGCGGACACCCCGCCATCCGACACCTCCCCGCCTTCGACACTCCCCGCGGCTGTTGGTAGGTGTCGACCTTGGTCGACACGATCTATCCACGCCATGCGTGGATGGGATCTGTCAGGCCTCGAAGCGGGGC
>NZ_WKEE01000113.1:0-1669 GCF_021605635.1 Stenotrophomonas sp. PA-6-5C | reverse complement strand
GCGCCAAGGATGGCGCGCCCGAGCCTACAGGGACGTATTCACGGCGTCCCCCAGCCAACCCACCCTCCCGGCCGCCACCCGATAGCCAGCCACGAACCACCGCGGAGGGGGCGGCGCCCGATGGCCGACGATGGCCGACACTCTCCACACGCCCGTTAACACCGACCATGGCATGCTCGGCGCTCAGTCCACCCGGAGCCTTGGCCATGCGCCTGTTGACCCGCCTCATTCCCCTGTTGCTGCTGGCCTCCCTGCTGTCCGGCTGCGGCTACAACGCCATCCAGCAGAAGGACGAAGCGGTCAAGGCCAGCTGGTCCGAAGTGCTCAACCAGTACAAGCGCCGCGCTGACCTGGTGCCCAACCTGGTGCAGACCGTGAAGGGTTTCGCCAGCCAGGAAGAGCGCGTGCTGACCGAAGTCACCAACGCCCGCTCGCGCGTTGGCCAGATCAACGTCAACGCCGACGATGAAGCCTCGCTCAAGCAGTTCCAGCAGGCCCAGGGCGAACTCGGCAGCGCGCTGTCGCGCCTGCTGGTGGTCACCGAGAACTACCCGGTGCTGAAGTCCGACCAGAACTTCCGCGATCTGCAGGCGCAGCTGGAAGGTACCGAGAACCGCATCACCGTCGCCCGGGGCCGCTACATCCAGCAGGTGCAGGACTACAACACCTACATCCGCTCGTTCCCGCAGCTGATCACCGCGAAGATCTTCGGCTACCAGCCCAAACCGAACTTCACCGTGGAAAACGAGGCGCAGATCTCCAACGCGCCGGCGGTTGATTTCGGCAACGCGCCGCAGCAGCCCGCCCCGGCGCCGGGCCACTGACCGATGCGCTTGGCTGCCACACTGCTGGCCCTGCTGTTGTGGCTGCCGCTGGGCGTGCAGGCGCAGACGCTGGCGCCGATCCCGGCGCTGGATTCGCCGGTGGTCGATGCCACCGGCACCCTGGATGCCGCGCAGAAGCAGGCGCTGGTGCAGCAGGCGTTGGACCTGCAGCAACGCAAGGGCAGCCAGATGCAGGTGCTGGTGGTGCCGACCACGCAGCCGGAAGACATCGCCCAGTACACCACCCGCGTGTTCGACCAGTGGCAGATCGGCCGCAAGGGCGTGGATGACGGCGTGCTGCTGGTGGTGGCCAAGGATGATCGGCGGGTGCGCATCGAACCGGGCTATGGCCTGGAGGGCGCGATTCCCGATGCGATCGCCAACCGGGTGATCCAGGAGTACCTGGTGCCACGCTTCCGCGCCAATGACTATGCCGGTGGCATCACCGACGCCACGGCGATGCTGGTGAAGATCATCGACGGCGAGCCGCTGCCGGCGCCGGTCAGCAGCCAGCAGGGACGCGCGCCCGAGGGCGGCGGTGATACCTGGTTCCTGGCGTTGTTCATCGGCGTGTTCGCCGGCAGCATCCTGCGTGGCGTGTTCTCACGCGTACCGCGCCCGCTGCGCGGCCTGCTCGGTGGTGCCGGTGCGGCCGTTGCTGCCTTCCTGTTCACCTCCACACTGCTGGCCAGTGGCCTGGCCGGCGTGGTTGGCCTGGTGGTGGCGATGCTGTCCGGCCATCCGGGGCGCTTCGCCGGCGGTGGCGGTTGGGGCGGAGGCAGTTGGGGTGGCGGCGGTTTCGGCGGCGGTGGTGGATTTGGCGGTGGCGGCGGCTGGGGCGGTGG
>NZ_WKEE01000112.1:0-1718 GCF_021605635.1 Stenotrophomonas sp. PA-6-5C | reverse complement strand
CCCACGAACAGCTTTACGCGACCCACCACGAGGGGCTGCGCCGTTCGCCGACTACTACTCCCCCGCCTGCTCGCGCTCGAACGGCACGCTGCGCGGATTCTGCATGTGCTCCCGCGCCGCGCCGTACTGCTGCTGGCGCTTGCGATGGAAGGCGATGAACTCATCGCGCGGCAACGGCCGCGAGAACAACCAGCCTTGGCCGAACTGCACGTGCTGGCTGTGCACGTAGGCCAGCTGCGCCTCGGTTTCCACGCCTTCGGCCACCAGCCACAGGCCCAGCTCGCGGGCCATGCCGATGATGTGCGGCGTGACCGGGCTGGTCGCGCTTTCGGTGCCGATCGCATCGATGAAGGACTTGTCGATCTTCAGTGCATCCAACGGCAGCTGTTGCAGGTACTGCAGGCTGGAATAGCCGACGCCGAAATCATCGATGGCCACGCTGTGACCTGCGCGTCGCGCCGCCGCCAGCATGGTGCGCGCACGGTCGATATCGAGGAAGCCATGTTCGGTGGCCTCCAGCCAGATCTGCTGCGGCAGGATGCCGCTGCCGGCCATGCGCTGCGAGATCACCTTCAGCGCCCGTCCGCTGCTGATGTCCTCGGCCGCCAGGTTGATGGCGATGTGCGCGCTGCGATCCTCGGCCAGCAGTTCACGCATGTCGGCAACCACGTTCTCGATCACCAGATCGGTGATGGCGGCGATCATCCCGGCCTCTTCGGCCAAGGGAATGAACAGGTCCGGACGCACCTGCGTGCCGTCGGGTCGCTGCCAGCGCACCAGCGCCTCGGCGCCGACGCAGATGCCGGTATCCAGCTCGATGATCGGCTGGTAGTGCAGGTAGAGTTCGCGGCGGCGGATGGCGATGCCCAGTTCGCCGCGCATCGACAGCCGACGTCGCGACAGCCAGATCACCAGGCCGGCACCGGCGGCGGCCATCAGCAGTCCCAATGGCACGAACAACCACGCCTGCTGCCGGAACGTCGCTGCCAGCGCAGTGCGCGGGGCGGTGGCGATCGCCAGCCATTCACCGCTGCGTGCGCTGGCATACAGGGTGCTGCGGTCCAGGCCCTCGCCGGGCTCGCGCAGCAACTGCTGCAACAGGGTCGGGTCCATGCCGTCCTGCTGGGTCAGCAGCCGTCCATCCGGGCTTGCCAGGGCCAGCCGCACGTCTGGATCGACGATGACGTCGACGAAGCGACGGGGGTCGACCAGCACGTCGTACGACCCGTACATGATCGACAGCATCGGCCGCCGGCCCGCCGCCTCGGGGCGTACGTCCACGGTGATGCCGACGCCATCGCTGGTGACGTGGTCCGGCGTGGGCTGGTCCACATCCCGCTGGAACGGCCCCCACGACGTGCAGCGCAGTTTGCCGCCCTCGAAGTAGCCCATCTGGTCGGACGACGGCGTGGTCATCACCAGGGTCTGCATGCGCTGGATGTGTTCGGCCCCGCAGGGAGGCAGCACCGTGGCCTCCGCCGACTTCAATGCCGCCAGTGCTTCCTGGTAGGACACTTCGGTACGGCGCAGGCTGCGCTCGGCGATGGCATGCAGGCGCTGTTGCTCGACGCTGACGGCGCGGTCCCAGGTGGCATAGACCATGACCGCGATCGGCACTGCAGCGGCCAGCACGGCCAGTACGGTGCCGCCGATGATGACCCGCAGTCGGCTCATGACCGGGGCTCCAGAGAGGTGTGCAGGGCTGGGCACATGGGCGG
>NZ_WKEE01000111.1:0-1888 GCF_021605635.1 Stenotrophomonas sp. PA-6-5C | reverse complement strand
CGATGGCTTTGACCGACGTGGAGGTCTTGCAGGCTTCTTTGGCGACCTGCAGTTTGAATCGAGCTTCGTACCTGTTCATGTATCCCTCGGGGTTGGATCTGGCGTCCAACTCCCGGGGGTCACTTCACCCTGGGGGCTTGGCCGCGGCATCCATGCCGCGGACACCCCCGCAACCGGACCCACCCCGCCTTCGACAGATTTCCGCGATCTGCCGGAATGGCATGGCCTGCTCTTGGTGACTATCGACCATGCTGCTGTTGGTGGGTGTCGACCTTGGTCGACACATGGATCCAAGCCATGCGTGGATGGGTCTTCCTGATTACCGCGCCATCTTCCGCCGCAGCCAATAGCCGGCGCCCAGCAGCACGAACCATGCAGGGCTGGCCACCAGCGCCTGGCGGGTGTCGGCCTGCAGGCTCAGCAGGACCAGCACGGCGGCGAAGAAGATCAGACAGGCCCAGCACATCGCCACGCCACCCGGCATCTTGAAGATCGAGGCCGCGTGCCGTTCGGGGTAGCGACGGCGGTAGACCATGTAGGCCACCAGGATCAGCGACCAGACGAAGATGAACAACACCGTCGCCAGGGTCGTCACCAGGGTAAAGGCGGTCACCAGGTTGGGGATCAGGTAGATCAGCAGGGTGCCGCCCAGCAGGCACAGGCAGGAGAACAGCAGGCCCCGGGCCGGCACCGCTGCGCGCGAGAGCTTGGACAGGCCGCGTGGCGCCTGGCCTTCCTCGGCCAGGCCGAACAGCATGCGGCTGGTGGAGAAGATGCCGCTGTTGGCCGACGACGTGGCCGAGGTCAGCACCACGAAGTTGATCAGGCTGGCGGCGGCGGGAATGCCGGCCAGCACGAACAGCTGCACGAACGGGCTCTTGTCCGGCACCACCTGGCGCCATGGGGTGACCGCCATGATCGCGATCAGCGCCAGCACGTAGAAGATGATGATGCGCACCGGGATCGAGTTGATCGCCTTGGGCAGGTTGCGCTCCGGGTCGGCCGTTTCCGCAGCGGTGGTACCCACCAGTTCGATGCCGACGAAGGCGAACACCGCGATCTGGAAACCGGCGAAGAAGCCGACCAGGCCCATCGGGAACATGCCGCCGTCATTCCACAGGTTCGACAGCGCTGCGGTATGCCCGCTCGGCGAGGTGAAGCCCCACGCCACCAGCCCGGCACCGGTGATGATCAGCGCGCAGATCGCCACGATCTTGATCAGCGCGAACCAGAATTCCATTTCGCCGAACAGCTTCACCGTCACCAGGTTCAATGCCAGCAACAGCAGCACGCAGGCCAGCGCCGGTATCCATGCGTCCAGGCCAGGGAACCAGAACTGCGCATACGCGGCGATGGCGATCACATCGGCGATGGCGGTGACGATCCAGCAGAACCAGTACGTCCACCCGCAGAAGAACCCGGCCCACGGCCCAAGCAGATCGGT
Source organism: Stenotrophomonas sp. PA-6-5C (assembly GCF_021605635.1). Classification (NCBI taxonomy): domain Bacteria; kingdom Pseudomonadati; phylum Pseudomonadota; class Gammaproteobacteria; order Lysobacterales; family Lysobacteraceae; genus Stenotrophomonas; species Stenotrophomonas sp. PA-6-5C. The sequence goes on along the minus strand of NZ_WKEE01000111.1, from coordinate 444 downwards.
GGAGAAATCGATGAAGGATTTGTACTGCAGGTTGGACAGCAGCAGCTCGCCCATCGCGCGCATCACGAAGAACAGCATCGCGCCGATGATCAGGTAGACGAACACGATGGATGGGCCGGCCAGGCTGATGGTCTTGCCCGAACCCATGAACAGGCCGGTGCCGATGGCACCGCCGATGGCGATCAGTTGCAGGTGACGGTTGGACAGGCTGCGGCGCAGGTGCTCGGGGGGCGTGGCGGGCTCGGTCATGGGCGCGGAAAGAGGCGGGCGAAGCAGTCGACGGTAGTCCTCCGGCTGCCACAACGCCAGCGCCGGGCGGCTCAAAACCGTCAGCAAGTGTCACTTTCACCACAATGTGACCCGTTACCGCATTTGTCCCATTCCGCCCAGCCCGGCGCCGTGTTCATATACCGCCATCGCCCAAGGACCGGCCCCGCCCATGTG
>NZ_WKEE01000110.1:0-2130 GCF_021605635.1 Stenotrophomonas sp. PA-6-5C | reverse complement strand
CGACAAGGGGGGGCTCGCTGGACGGTGGCAGGGGATGTGGGGCTGGGAGCCTTGCATCGCAAGGGCGCACTATAGCGTGGCGGCTCGTTACGTCATGCGACGGTGACGGGTTTCAGCATCCTACCGACACCCTCTTGACCCTCGTACACTCAGGGCCATGAGCCGCCATTCACGACATCCTGAACTGCATCGCGCCGATCGCGTCGGCTGGCTGCGCGCCGCCGTGCTGGGTGCCAACGACGGCATCGTCTCGGTCGCCAGCCTGGTGGTCGGCGTGGCCGCCAGCGGCGCCTCGGCCAGCACGATCCTGGCCACCGGCGTGGCCGGCACCGTGGCCGGTGCGATGTCGATGGCCGCCGGCGAGTATGTGTCGGTGCAGACCCAGGCCGATACCGAGAATGCCGATCTGGCGATGGAAAAGCGCGAGCTGCACGAAGACCCGCACAGCGAACTGGACGAGCTGACCGCGATCTACCGCCACCGCGGCCTGGAGCCGGCGCTGGCGCGCCAGGTCGCCGAACAGCTGACCGCCCACGACGCGCTGGGCGCCCATGCGCGCGACGAACTGGGCATCACCGAGGAACTGCGCGCGCGACCGTTGCAGGCCGCACTGGCCTCTGCCGGTGCCTTCACCTGTGGTGCTGCCCTGCCGGTGCTGACCGCACTGCTGGCACCAGTACAGAACGTCGCCACCGCCACCACGGTCAGCACGCTGGCCGGCCTGTGCCTGACCGGCGCGATGGCGGCACGCGCCGGTGGCGCATCACCGACGCGCGGCGCCCTGCGCGTGATGTTCTGGGGTGCGCTGGCGATGGCGGCTGCAGCGGCGGTCGGCCGCCTGCTGGGCGCGCACGTCGTATGACCGGCATGCCCCCCACCGCCACCGCCCTGCTGGCGGAGATGGCCAGCCTGGCCGGCTGCCAACGCGCGGAAGGCTACGCCTGCATCACCGCCCGCCGCGAACATGGCGCCAGTTCGGTGGAGATACCGCAGCCGCAGTTCGCGATCCTGCTGGAAGGCCGCAAGCAGGTGCGTACCGCACACCAGTCGCTGACCTTCGTCCCGGGCGACATCCTGCTGATCACCCAGCGTTGCCGCATCGACGTGGTCAACACACCCGACCCGCAGACCGGCCGCTACCTCAGCGCGATCGTGCCGCTGTGCACGGAAGTGCTGGCGGCCGCGCGCACGCTGTGGAGCGAAGCCTTGCCGACGGCCGGACCAGCGCTGGCACGGCAAGCGTTGAGCGATCACGCCACGGCGCTGCGCAGCTGGCGTCAGTCGTTGCAGGATGGCCGCTATAGCGAAGCACGGCTGGCGCTGGCCACGCTGGTGCTGGCGTGGTGCCGGCAGGGCCACGGCAACCTGTTGTTGCCGCACGTACCGACGCTGGGCGAACAGATCCGCGACCGCATCGCCGCCGAACCGGCACGCGACTGGCAGTCGCGCGACGTTGAGGCACACTTCGCGCTGAGCGGTGCGACCCTGCGGCGGCGGTTGGCGGCTGAAGCCACCAGCCTGCGCCAGCTGTTGACCGAAGCGCGCCTGGCCCACGGCATGCAGCTGCTGTACACCACCGATCTGCCGCTGAAGACCGTGGCCGCGCGCGCGGGGTATCGTTCTGCAGCGAGCTTCAGCAAGCGCTTCGCCGAGCAGTACGGGCTGGCTCCCACAGATATTTGAGGGTTCTTCAGCAGGGCTGCGCCCTGCACCCGCAGAGGCTCTTCAAGCAACGGCAACAGCAAAGGCCAAAGCGGCATTCCGTGGGATGGCGGGGCGGTGTCGGAGTGCGGGGACGCCGCAAGTACGTCCCTGTAGGCTTGGCAGCCGCATCCATGCGGCTGACACCCCGCACTCCGACACCGCCCCACCTTCGACAGTTTCCCGGTGGCCAGTAGATCCACGCCATGCGTGGATGATTTCCTCCCCGTCCATTCGATTCATTTCGATGATTCCGAATTGAATTCGAAGAGCATCCACCCATGGCGTGGATCCAAGGTCGACACCCACCAAGAGCAGGTCATGCCATCCCAACAGATCGCGGGAATCTGTCGAAGGCGGGGTGGGTCCGGTTGCGGGGGTGTCCGCGGCATGGATGCCGCGGCCAAGCCTACAGGGACGTATTCACGG